>JAIYDT010000062.1 GCA_027487355.1 Verrucomicrobiaceae bacterium | reverse complement strand
TGCACCTGGGGCAGCGGATTGGCAAAGACCTGGGGTGGGTAGTAGGTGAAGGTCGGCGTGGAGACCTGGACATCGCCGCCATTGATGAGGTTGCCAGCCCCATCATCGATCAGCCAGCGGTAGCGCACCACGGAGACGGGGACATTGTAGCCGAGGCCGAAATGCTCGCCACCGAAGTTGATCGAGGGATTGGTGAACATGTGGCCGTTGGTCGGCGAGATCGGGCCGCTCGGCACGGCGGTGTAGGCGGACCAGGTACCGTCCGGGTTCCGCTTGGCGGCCCAGCGGATGAGGGTCTTCGGGTGTCCGGGGATGGAGTTGTCTTCGGTGATCTTCGAGGTGCCGTAGTGGTTGTAGTCGAAGGTGTAGGTGATGTCGGTGCTGTGACAGTCCTCAAGCTCGATCTCGAAACCATGGCACTCGTGCCCGGTGTCGTTGACCGTGTCGAAGTTGTTGATGCTGCCATAGGCGATGCTCGCCCTGGATTCGCCCGGGGCGAGGGCCAGTATCGCGCTGGCGGCGAAGGCTGCGGCCCAGTGGGATGATTGGATCTTTTTCATGCGATGAGAGACTTGGGTTCTTCAGACAGCGGGGATGCCATCTGTCGCGACCTTGCGTCCGTCGTTGGATCATCGTCAAAGGGCCTGCGGTAACGAGATGGTCGGGTAACCATATGGTCAGCAAGCGGCAGCTGGAGATCGGACCAGATGGGTCTTGGCGTTGCTCGTTGCAGCGGCTAACGTGCGGATGCAGATATGTCCTCCAACGCCCATCACAAGTATTTGTTTTATGCCGAACTGGCCAAGCTCGTGGAGGCGGGATTCGGCATCCGTGAGGCGGGACGGGTGCTTCAGGACACGCATCTGCCAGGACCACAGCAGGCCTTGCTCAAGTTGATGCAAGCGGGCTTGGAGCAAGGAAAAAGCATCGCGGAATCCTTCGCGGCCGATCCAGGCGTCGTGTCTCCACTCGAGTGCAGCATCATCGGTGCGGGTGAACGCGGTGGCCGCCTCGCGCAGGCCTTCCGGCATCTGGCCGACTATTTCGAACTGCTTGCCAGCACGCGCGCCGAGGCGATCAAGGCCATGATTTATCCGACGGTGCTGCTCCATCTCGGCATACTTCTCGGAGGTCTGCCCGGAGCGATCCTGAATGGCGAGTCCACCCAGTCGGTTCTAACAGGCATCGCGATCCAACTGGCGATCGCCTACGCGGTGGGCTTCGTGATCGTGATGATTTCCCGGCTCCTCTTGAAAGCAGCCCCGACCCACGCGGGCGTGGATGGATTTCTTGGCGGCATCCCCCTGATCGGAAAAGCGCGCCGTGACCTGGCGATGGCTCGTTTCACGCGGGTCTATCACTCCTGCCTGCTCGCCGGGCTTTCGATGCAGGAAACCGTGACCAGCGCCACCACCGCCGCGCAGAGTGGGAGGATCGCCGCAGCGGGAGAATCGCTGCTCGGCACCTTGAAGACCGGCGACAAGCTCGGGCCGGTTTTTCTCTCCAGCCGTGGCTTTCCGAAAGCCTTCGCCCGCTCGTATGCCACGGCCGAGGAATCCGGCATGCTCGATCAGGACCTCGCGCGCTGGGCGGAGCTTTTCCAACAGGATGCCCTGCGCGGCGCGAAACGCGTGTCCGCCGCGATCCCCAAGATCTTCTACGGACTGGTGGTGGCCTTCGTGATTTGGAAAATCCTCGGATTCTACCAAGGCTACTTCGCCGGCCTCGAACAGCTTGGGGAATGAGCCCTGGTGCGCAGGCTTGCAACCGATCCGCTGCCCGCCATCGTTCCGGACATGGACGATTTCGAATCAAAGGTGCGCGAGGCCCTGGCCAACCCGAAGAACCAGGGCGAGCTGGCTGATGCCGATGCGGTGGGAACCGTCGGCTCGCCCGACTGCGGCGACATGCTGCGGATGTGGCTGAAATTCACCGAAAAGGACGGCAAGCGGGTGATCGACCGCGCCTCGTTCCAAGCCTTTGGCTGCCAGACGGCGATCGCGGTGGCCTCGATGGCGACCGAGCTGCTCAAGGGCAAGACCGCCGAGGAGGCCGGGAAACTTTCCGCCTCCGATCTGACGGGCGAGCTGGGGCCGCTGCCGCCGATGAAGATCCATTGCGGGCAGCTGGTGGAAGGCGCGCTGCGCAGCGCCCTCGGCCAAGGAACCGAGACCGCTGCGGCCGTGGACACCGCCCCGACGCTTTCCGCCGGGTTCGCAAAACCAGCGGGAAAGATCCGAATCGTACCGCTGGAGGATTCGCAACCTTCCTGAGCCGCTGGAGTTTCTTTCAAACTCTGGATAGAGAATCCCCCGCCCAAGCGTCTATAGCCTTCTTAAACCCGCTCTCCCCGTGCTCGAACTCAAGGACGTTTGTTTCACCATCCGCAAAGGCGGCGAGGATGCCAACCTCGTGGATCATGTCTCGATCCGGATTCCCAAGGGGCACTTCATGGCGATCGTCGGACCTTCCGGCTGTGGAAAAACCACCCTGCTGAAGACCATCGCCGGGCTGAACCCGGAGTCCGCCGGGGCGCTGATCTGGGACGGGCGGGATCTTTCGAAAGAGGGCGACTTTTCCCCGTCGGAAATCGGCTACGTGCCGCAATTCTCGATCGCCTATGATCCGCTCACCGTGGACGAATCGGTCGAGGCGGCCACGCGGTTGCGGGTGCGTTCCAAGAGCAACGCCGAGCTCGATGGTCGGATCGACCGGGTACTGGAGGAAACCGGCCTGACGCCGATTGCGGACCGGCCGGTGAAGGTGCTTTCCGGCGGTCAGAAGCGTCGGCTGGGGCTGGCGATGGAGCTGGTGTCCGATCCGAAGCTGCTGCTTTGCGACGAGGTCACGAGCGGCCTCGATCCGCGGTCCGAGCGGGAAATTGTCAGGCTGCTGCACGATCTTTCCCGCAAGGATGGCCGGATCGTGCTTTCCGTGACCCACTCGCTGGCGCATCTGGAGCTTTACGACTCGATCCTGGTCCTGCACGAGGGCCGCGTGGCCTACCACGGGCCGCCGGAGCAGTTGACGCATTACTTTTCTGTCAAGGACACCGAGGAGGTCTATCCACGCCTGGCGACGCAGACCTCGGAGCGTTGGAAATCGTCCTGGGAAAAGCACAGCGTGGCCTACAACGGCATGTTGGACGCGAATCGCGAGAAGCTGGTGAAATCCGGTGCCCTGATCCTGCCGACCTCCACGTCGGAGCAGTCGGCGGAGGGAGAGAAGGTCGAGGAGGAGGGGACGAAGATCCCGGGCTTCTTCAGCCAGTTCGGCACCCTGCTTTCGCGGCGTTGGAGAATCTTTTTCCGCGATCGGGGACAGGTGCTGCTGCAACTGGCGATCCTGATCTGTTTCCCATTGTTGGTGACCCTTTTCAGCGACAAGGCGAAGGATCCGATCAAGAGATTTTCAGATACTCGGCAAACCGACATCAAGGCAGATATCGAGGAGCAAGCCAGCGTCCAGGCGGATCAAATCAGGGTCGGTTCGGCGATTTCCGGGATCATCATGTTCCAGGTGGTGCTGCTCTCGCTGATGGGCTCCAACAACTCGGCACGTGAGATCGCGGGCGAGCGGCTGATTTACGAGAAGGAGAAATTCGGCGGGGTGCGTCCCTTCGCCTACCTTTCCAGCAAGATCGCGTTCCTTTCCTGTCTGGTGATCGCGCAGTCGCTGTGGATGGCGTTTTTCGTGAACTGGTTCGGGCCGTTCCGTGGCGACTTCGTCCAGCATGCGATGTTCCTGCTGCTGGTGAATGGCGCGATGACGTCGGTGTGTCTCGCGATCTCGGCGCTGATGCGCACCTCCGAGCAGGCGTCCCTGCTTTCGATCTATCTCGTCGGTTTCCAGCTTCCTCTCTCGGGCGCCGTGCTTGCCCTTCCGGAAAACATCGAATCGTTCACCCGCCCCTTCATTTCCGCCTACTGGGGCTGGTCCGGCAGCGTCGAGGGCCTCCAGACCCAGGTCCACGATGCGGTGAAATCGGTCATCGATACCTCGCTCTCCGCCAGTCAGGCCTGCACCTACACGCTCTGCGCCCATATCGGAGTCGGCCTGCTGGCCGCCTGGGCCGGAGCCCGCCGCCATCAGTGGGACTGAAGTTCCGGATTCCATAGGTACTTTTCGCATGCTAGATTGATCCGACAGTTTTCCCAGATTCCCTGAAACCCTTCCTCGCCCCCATGTCCCGACGCGCCAGCTCCAGTCTCCATCCCGGCATGATCATCGGCATCGTCATTGCCATCGCCGCGCTGTTTTTCGTGGGCAAATCGATGTTCAGCAAGAAGCAGCCGGGCTTCGGCAGCATGCCCAAGCTGACCATGACGGAGGTCCTCGAAAACGCCAACAGCCTCCGCGGCAATGAATACGTCGTGGACGGCAAGATCGACAGCATCCTCGGCAGCGATGAGTCCCGGGACGGCACCCGAGTGGTCAGCCTGCAGGTCGAGTCCTCCGGCAGTTCGGAGTTCCTCGGCGTCGAGATCCCGCCGGAACTCAAGAGCCTCAACATCGAGCGCGAGCAGCGCTACTCCTTCCGTGTGAAATTCCGTCAGGGCGGCATCGCCGTCGCCAACGACATCCGCCGCCTCTGAAGCCCCAGCCCTCGACGTCATGAAAGCCCTTCCCACTCTTTTCCTGCTGACCGGAATCGCCTCCGCCCAGGTTTACACCCCTCCAGCCCCGGTCGCCCCGAAAGCCGCGCCGGACACCACCATGGAGCGCCCCAAGGAGGAGAAAGCCAAGAGCCCCTACGGCGAGGAAATCCCGATGCTCGATCCCTCGGCAGAGACCATCACGATCGGTGGCGTCACCATCCCTCTCGGCGACAACCGGATCCTCAAGGCGCGCTTTGAAAAGTATCTCAGTCAGCCTCCCGAAGACACCGGAGCCGCCTCCGAGTATCGGGCGACCATCAAGGAGATTCTCTCCACCATTTCTCCCCTTCGCCAGGAAGGCCCCAATCTTGTCCAGGCGTTCAAAAAGCTCCCAAGTGCCGGCACCTATCCCGGCGATGCCAACATCTGCGGCTCCCTCGCCGAGGCGATCTACGTCGCCATGCTGGCCAAGAAGGATGTCAACGGATTGAAGCTCCTCAACGACTCGATCGAGCAGGAAAAGCAGCGGATCATGAAGGAAGGCGACTGGGCCGCCCGCCATGAGACCGACAAGAGCCTCGGCGACGTCAAGAAGCCAGGCCAGGGCGGCCAAGGAGGACAAGGCGGTCAACCCACTCAGAACCGCCCCGCTGAAAATCCGGGTGCCGGCACCCAATCCCTCCAGTATGCCAACACGCTCCGCCGCATCGCGGAAATCGAGGCGCTGAAGAAGGCCAACATTGCCCGCACCGAGGTCCAGACCGTTCAGACCAAGGCCCAATACCAGGTCAACATGATCCAGTGGTTCGTCCAGCGCCGCTACGAGCACGTGCTGATGGCCGCCAGGTTCTACAACCAGATCTGGAAGGACGGCGACTCCACTCTGCGCATCGACAAGAACTCCGATGTGGCCAAGTTGTTTTCCCAATCGGTCGGCGTGAATCCAACCGTTTCCTCGCTGGACTCACTTTCCAATGAAGCGATCCGCGAGGTGGACAAGTACATCGACGCGTTCGATCTGATGCTTTCCCGCAATGAACTGCACTCCGCCTCGCAGCGGCTAATGGAGGCCTACGCGCTCGGCGAGTATCTCGAGCCTGTCGCGACGCTTTCCCTCGACAAGAAGCAGCGCGTCGCCGCCTATGTCCGCGATCTACACGAACTCTACGGCACACTCCAGGCCCGCGATTACACCAAGGCCAAGGAACTCGCCACCCGCCTGAAAACCAACGCCCGGGATTTCCCGTCGTCGAAGGTCGATAGCGCCATCGCCGGCTACTCGCTCGCCTCCGATCTCGCCATCGAGGAGGCCAAGGCCCACCTCCTTTCCAAAAACAACGACAAGGCCTCCGAGAAAATCAAGGCCGCAACGGAGATCTGGCCCACCAATCCGAAGCTCGACGAGTTCCGGAAAATGATCAGCAACGCCGGTCCGATGGTGGTGGCCCGCAATGACTTCGACCGACTGATCGCCGAGGGTAATTTCCGTGAAATCTTCAAGCGTCAGTACGAACTGGCCCCAGCCATCCAGGGCGATGCTGGCCGCGAGGACGCCTTCAAGCAGGTCATCAGCAACCTGACCAAGATCGAGGCCTCGCTCGGAAAAGCGGCCGAGTTCAGCAAGATGGGCCAGAAGTACGCCGCCTACGAACAACTGGCGGAACTCCGGACGACCTTCCCTGACGATCCGAAACTGGGCCGCGAGCTGGAATTGCTGGCCCCGAACGTCGCCAATTTCACCATGGCTCTGGAGCGTGCCCGCCAGTTCGAGGAACGCACTCCAAAGCAGACCGGCAGCGCCCTTTCCTGGTATCTCAAGGCCCGCAACATCTTCCCGCAGAGCAAGTTCGCCGAAGAAGGAGTGAAGCGCTCGGTGAAGGAGATCCTCCCCAAGGACAGCAGCAGTGTCAGCTCCGGGGCGGCCGAGTAACCAGCGCTCAGATTTCCATTCCTCAAAAATCGGGCTTTCGGTCCTTACCCCGGTCCATTGGTGGTTCGGGCAGTCTTGATACCGCTGAGGACACGGAGGTTGGGGAGGTCGCAGATGGGGGAATGGATTCGGAATCCTTTTTTGCTCCCCTCCTTGGCTCCAGCATCCTCCGCGATCTCTGTTTTCTCGGCGCCTTTGCGGCCATCCGAGCGGAATTTCAGCTCGAAGGCTGACCTACCGATGAAAGTTTTGCCGAAACCAATTTAGAATAGTTCTTGATATTGGTCGTTCGGACCCTAGGTTGCCGCCCCAAGATGGTCGACAACCTGACAGTTCCGAGCCCTGAAACCGAAATCCCGGAGGAAGTTTCCGGCCTTCGCATGACGCGCCAGCGCCGCGAGGTGTACCGGATTCTCTTGCAGGATCGCGATCACCCGACGGCCAACGATGTCTTTCTTCGCGTCAAGGACGCCCTGCCAAGCATCTCGCTGGCAACGGTTTACAACTGCCTCGAAGCCTTGGTGCAGCACGGCATCGTCCGCCAGGTGAACTTCGAACGCGAGTCCTCCCGCTTCTGCCCGAACGTCGCCGAACACGGCCATTTCCACGACCGCAGCACCGGCGTCATCCACGACATCACCTTCAAGCCCGGCGTCAACCTCTCCGACTTCCTCGATCTCCCCGCAGGAGCCGTCATCACCGACATTGAACTCACCCTCCGTGGCCAGTTGGGTTCCATTTAGTCATTAGGATTTAGTCATTAGTCATTTCTTCAATATGTCCCTCCTCATCACCGACCTCCACGCCACCCTCGAAAACGGCACCGAAATCCTCAAGGGCGTCACCCTTGAGATTCCGGCCGGCGAAGTCCATGCGATCATGGGCCCGAACGGTTCCGGCAAGTCCACCCTTTCGAAGGTCATCGCCGGCCACGAAGGCTACGTCGTCACCAGCGGCAGCGTCACCCTCGACGGCGAGGACATCTTTGAAATGTCGATCGACGAGCGCTCGCGGGCCGGCATTTTCCTGGCCTTCCAGTATCCGTCCGAAGTCCCCGGCGTCTCCAACGCCAACTTCATCCGCGCCGCCCTCCAGTCGCGCCTGCCGAAGGGCGAGGAACTCGATGCCGTGGCCTACTACAAGCAGCTCTACGCCCAAATGGCCCTGCTTGAAATGGACCGCAAGTTCACCGCCCGCTCGGTCAACGAAGGCTTCTCCGGTGGTGAGAAAAAGCGCAACGAGATCCTCCAGATGCTCATGCTCCAGCCGAAGTATGGCATCCTCGATGAGACCGACTCCGGCCTCGACATCGACGCGCTGAAAATCGTCGCCAAGGGTGTCAACGCCATGCGCTCACCCGATCGCGGCTTCCTCCTCATCACCCACTACCAGCGCCTGCTCGACTACATCAAGCCGGACTACGTCCACGTGATGGCCGAGGGACGCATCGTCCGCTCCGGTGGACCCGAGCTCGCCCTCGAACTCGAAAAGGACGGCTACGAATTCCTCAAGGAAGACGCCCTAGCCCCAGCCTAATCTGTCTCCAGTTTAGTCATTAGGATTTAGTCATTAGTCATTTCTCC
>JAIYDT010000254.1 GCA_027487355.1 Verrucomicrobiaceae bacterium | reverse complement strand
CTGAGCCCTTTCAGATTGAAATGGATCGTCCAATCTCCAGTCCGCAATCCGTTCCCGACTACTGCTTCTCGAGTCTTTCCTCGTTCGCTTTCTTCCAGGCTGCACCCAGCTCCTCCAGAGTGGAGCCCGTCCAGTTCTTCCAATCGGATTCGAGGTAGCGCCCTTCACGGGCTGCCGCGTTGAGCTTCTTGATCAGATCCTTGTCCTTCGTCCTCAGCACCCAATCGAGGAAGTTCGCACTGATGCGGTAGCTGTCATTGTATTTCGCCTGAGCCACGTTGCGGGCGGTGATCTCGGCCCCTCGCGACTGCGGTTCATAGAGAAACCAGCGCACGTAGTCCGGAATCCCCTCGGTCACCCAGCCCGGCGCACGCTTCGCCTCCCGCACCCGATCCGCGATCCAGTAGTTCTGCACCACGTGGGTCATTTCATGCACCACACAGCCCTTCGCCTCGCCCTTCAGGTTCTGGCGGAACCAGGGCGCGTTGAGGGAAATCCGATCGCCCGCCGCGTAGGCTGGCACGCCTTTCATGTCATCCTTGAACTGGAAATGCACGACCGCAGGTGGCTGGTAGTGCTCGCTCGGAAGCAAGGCCGCGATCTTCGGATACCACTCGCGGATCGCCGGCAGCAATTCCATCTCCGACCAGCCCATCAGGTCCGGGGCGATGTTCGCATCGAGCTCGTAGGTGAACTTTCCGTCGGCCGACTTGAAGGTCTTCACGATCCGCTCGATCCGGTTTGGAGCCGGTGCATTGGCATCGATCACATCCAGCTCGCTGAAAAAAGTCTGAGCAAAGCGTTCTTTCGGATCCGTGCTCTGCAGATCAAAAATCAGATATCTCCAGGATCCCAACAAGGGTGCCCGGGCAGCGGAGACCGTCACTCCATGCTGTCCGCCGGGCGCTCCGGATTCCTGACGTGTATCCACCGTCGCCACCGAGACCCAGCCGCAAGCCAGCGGGTCCTCGCCCTTGCCCGGGCTGGGCTTGAAGGACGGGGCCTTCCCATCCGCGCCGTAAATCCGATAAACCTGCGGCGCGCGGGATCCGGCGTGCCAGGAATATGTGGCGATCTGTTTGATCCCGATCACTGATCCGAGATCCACCCAAAGCCGTCCTCCGTCCGGCCCAGGTTTCAGGAAAAAGTTCGAGGCGGGATCATCCGCATTTCCCGGAACACGACCGTCATGCAGCACGTCCAGCGAACCGCTGTTTCCATCCTGCTGACCGTCGAGCAGCTTGAACACCGCCTTGGATGCCGCATCGTCGATGGCCGGGGCAGGGACCTTCTCAAACTTGAATCCGGGGTCTGATCCATGGCGTGCCACTTGAATCTCGGCCAGCGCCTCCGCAGCGAAGGAGGTGCCCGCATCAATCCAGAAGAAGGCTGAAACAGTTAGCAGAATCACATTTCTCATATCTCCCAGAATCATTCCATCATCGCGTGGTCAAGCAAGGTCGGCATCCGGGCGCTCGCTTGGCACAATCTGGAAACCTCATCCTCCCGCATCTTCCCCCGAAAGCCTGCCACAACCCTGATCCCGCATGAGGCAAGGTCGGAGCAGAGCTTTCGTGGGTGATGCTGGCAAGCGGCGGGGTGGCCAGCCGCAAGGGCTACTTCTCGACGCGGGTGACGGTGTAGCCTTCCTTTTGAAGATGCTGGCCCACGCTGTCTTCCGAGCAGAAATGGGCGGCACCCGCAGCGAAGAAGTGAATCACGGCTGGCTCCGCCTTGAGGGTGTCAGCGATCTTGCTGGCCATCTGCTTGTTGCGGTCGGTGATCAGCCGGGCCATCAATCGTTCACCGAGTTCCTTGTGCTCGCCCTGCTTCATTTCGAGGATCTGCTTGTCCATTTCCGCTGCGACCTTGGCTGGATCGCCCGAGAGGTAGGCATCGACGAGGGACTTGTTGGGATCGATCCCCTGCTCGCGGTACTTCTTGAACTGCTTGAGTGTTTCACTGAGGAAAATCGACTGATCCGCCTCGGTGAGTTCGGTGAACCCCTTCATCTGGGATTCCGGAGTCTCCAGGGCCCCGGTCTTTTTCCCTGCATCGGTGGCCTTGTCCCAGAGCGCGGAATCGAGCGGCTTGCCGCCACCTGCGAGTTGGTCCGGCAGGAACGACAGCATGATCGCGACATACCAGGTCTTCAAGGCCTGCATGGGAGTGGCATCGAGTTGGGGGTTGATCGTCTTGAGATGGGCGTCGAGTGCCTCGGAAAGATCCTTTCCGATCGCTGCGGAGAGCTTCTTGCCATCGCCACGCATGACGAGGGGGATGACGGCCTGCTGGCTTTCCGTATCCAGCGGCACCTCGGTGTAAAGCGCGGCAGACGAGTCAAACGCCTTCTGGGCGAGAGGATGCAGGGTGGCGGTCGGGCCCTTGCTGAGATGGATCGTTCCGAACAGATAGGAGGGCGCTTTCAAGCCCTTGCCTTCGATCTTCCAGAGCAGTGGCTTGTCGGGATGCGCCGGTGCCTTCTGGGCGGAGGCGGTTGGACTGAGCAGGGCGAGCAAGGCGAAGGCGAATCCCGCAAGGACGCGGGGCAGTGTTCGTGACATGGTGGTCATGGGTCGGAGGGTTGGATGACGTTGGAGGGGATGGGTCCGAAGCGGGAAATTGACGCGAGACGGTAAATCACAAGACCGATGATGGCAAACATGGAGTCTGTCACGGACAAGCTGTCACACATGAAAACCCACGTTGCCGCTCGCATCTGTCAGATCGCGTCATTTGTTCGTGTTTGTTCACCTTTGAAAGGAAAGTGAAAAACCACGAAAGTCACGAAAAGCACGAAAGAAGAAGCAATGGTGACGATCTTCGCACTCACTTGATGAATGATTCCGACGCGATTCGAAACTCCCTGACTTTCGTGATGTTTCGTGAATCTCGTGGTCTGTATCTCAGGATTCGGGTTCAAAGTTTTCTGCCGGATGGCGATCATTTCCATCCGATCCACCAGCGCTCAAAATCCAACTCACCGCTCCTGCCTGCCCGGCCCAAGGCGCGAGACCAACTCCTCCAGCCTCTTTTCAGAAACCTTGCCGATCACCTTGATGTCGGGCGCGAAGAGCGAGATGCGGAATTCCTCCAACTGCCAGCCGAGGTCCCAAAGGCGCGGATCCTCAGGTTTGGCGGTCCATTTCACCATCCAGGGCTCCCAGAGTCGGCGGAAGCGTTCCGTTTTCTCCAAGTCCTTGATGAGCGGCAGGGAGGCGATGCGCCCAAGCCTGGAGCGGATGGCACGAAGACGAAGCGGGTAGTCGAGCAGGCGGGCATAGCCACTGCGCCAGGCAAAACGGGCACGGAACAACCACGCAAGCTGCTCCTCCAAATCTCGCACGATGAGTTCGTGATTGCGGCTGCTGCGATGACCCTGGATCCACGTGCGGACCTCGGGGAGATGCAGCAGCATTTCATCAAGTGAATGGCCGATCTTCGACGCGGCATCATGCCACCGGCCACGCGCGGCCTGGGCGACGGTGTGGAACTCATTCGGCGAGCGAGGCAGCAGACGACCCATCGCGCCCTCTGCGGAAAGGGCGATGAGGTCCTCGACGGCCGTGCCGCCCACTCCGAGGCGAGGCAGCTCGATCTTCGCCGCCATGCCGAGGGGGAAGCGCTTCTTCAGATGATTGACCTGATCGGGATGGGCAAGATGAAGCAACCGCACGCAGCCACCGCGATGGGCTTCGCGGGCCTCGGCTTCGCAGGCGAAGGCGCGGACTCCGATCGAGCCACCTTCATCGACGAGCGCCGGAAAGGCGGCGCCGGTGCTGACATCCACCTGGATCGGCAGGGCCTCGCCATCCCAGGCATTCATCCCCTTGCGCTCCCAGGATTCATTGGCCGCCGCTTCGAAGCGCGAGCGGATCTTTACGGCCAGCTTCAGCTTCAAGGCATGGAGTTCAGTGCCGAAGGCGATCTCGTTGCCGTCGTCGTCGCAGATCCACAGCTTGGTGATGAGCTCGGGCGGAAGCTTCTGGAAATCGAAGTCGCGCGGCTCGACCGGGTAGTTGGTGCGTTCGCGAAGGTACTCGGCGAGACGCTGGGCGATCGGCGCATCAGGCGGTGCTCCCCGCCAGAGGAAAAAGAAGCCATCGGCCATTTCCCCGACCGGCTGGCAGATCCGACGAAGGTCCTTCGGCAGCGAACGGATCAGGATTTCCGTGCGTTCACGCAGCGTGCCAGAGACTCCCCAGCCCGGCAGCCAGTCGGGCACCAGCGGCAGTTGATCGACATGAATGCCGAGCGTCAGACCATCATCACGCTCACCCGGTGCGGCATGGTAGTAGCAGGCGTATTCCTGATCCTCGATGGTGATCGAGTCGGGGAAATCCTCCAGCCTGAGATCATCGAGATCCTCCAGTACGACGTCCGCCGTGGATAGCCGAAGTTGATCCTCGTTCGACTCCAGCCATTTGAAAAACGCGGCGGCGGTGGAGATGCCGGGCGGGATGACTTTCTCGAAGAAGGCCTCGACCGCTTCCTCGCTCCACAGTCCACCTGGGCGGCGGAGCTTCTGTTCGATCGCACCGATCTCCTCGCGCAGTCCCTGGAGTTGATCGAGGAACTCGCATTTCCGGCGCAGCTTTCCGGGCATCAGGCCCTCGCGGAGGAAAATCTGACGCGCTCCCTTGGGATCGACTCGACCATAGTGAACGCGTCGGCCCACGACGATGTGCAGCCCGCCGCAGATGACGGTCTGCTTGCCATAGACGGCACCTTGATTCTCATCCCACGTCGCTTCGCCGAACCGGCTGCGGCAGAGGTGGACCGCGACCTGCTCGACCCACTGCGGATCGATGCGTGCCACGCGACGGGCCCAAAGCCGGGAGGTCTCGACCAGCTCCATGCCCATCACCCACTCCCAGCGCTTTCCGCCAAAGAGACCGGAGCCGGGAAAGATCGCGAAGAAGCCGCCGGACGCGCTGCGATAGGATTTCGACTCACGATCCCACAGCCCGAACTGACGTGGTGCTCCAGCGAGCAACGAACGATGGATGGCCGGATAGGAGGCGATCTTTCCGGTGTCGCTCTCGAGCTTGGGGACGTCCCATTTCAGATCGCGGGCAAGGAGGTCGCGCAGCTCGTCATGCACGTTCGCCCACTCGGTCACGCGGCGGTAGTTGAGGAAGGTTTCCTTGCAGAACTTCCGCAGGGCATTGCGCTTCCAGTTGCGTCCTTCGCGAAAGCGGTTGAGGTCGATCCACATCCGGATCAGGCCGATGAAATCACTGTCGGCGTCCTTCCATCGCGCCTGCGCCGCATCGGCCTCACGGGCCTTTTCCGGCGGGCGTTCACGCGGATCGTTCGACTCCAGGCCGGAGACGATCGGCAGGATTTCGGCGAGGCATTTCTCCTCACGGGATTCCAGCAGCATGCGGCCGAGACGCGGGTCCACAGGAAGACGCGCCATCTGGCGACCCGCTTCTGTTAGATCCTTTTCCTCGTTCAGCGCGCCGACCTCGCGAAGCGTCCGGTAGCCTTCGGAAATCGCCTTCGGCGCGGGCGGATCGAGGAAAGGAAAGTCCTCGATCGCGGGAAGCCCCAGCGACTTCATCCGCAGGATCACGCCGGCAAGCGAACTGCGGCGGATTTCCGGGTCGTTGAACTCCGGTCGCTCGGCGAGTTCCGTTTCCTCATAGAGACGAAGACACACGCCTTCCCTCACACGCCCGCAGCGGCCCTTGCGCTGGCGGGCACTGGCCTGGCTGACGGGCTCGATCTGGAGACGCTGGACCCCGCGACCGGGCGACCAGCGGGAAATGCGGGCGAGGCCGGAGTCGATCACGCAGACGATCCCGGGAATCGTCAGCGAGGTTTCCGCGACGTTGGTGGCAAGGATGATGCGGCGGCGGTTGCCGGGATTGAAAATGCGCTGCTGCTCGGCAAGGCCGAGTCGGGCGAAGAGCGGCAGGATCTCGGTGTTTTGAAACCGGCGTCCATCGAGCGCATCGGCGGCCTCGCGGATCTCGCGTTCGCCAGGGAGGAAAATCAGGACGTCGCCTCGTGGATCGACTCCATTGAGCCATTCCACGCCGCGGACGATGTGGCTGGAAAGATCTTCATCGTCATCGGGCGGCAGGTGGAACTCCTCGACCGGAAAGGCGCGCCCCGGTGCCTCGATGACCGGCGCGCCCCCGAAAAAGTCCGCAAAGGCCCCGGCATCGAGGGTGGCGGAGGAAATCACCAGTTTGAGGTCGCGACGCTTTTCCAGAAGGCCTTTCAGGTAGCCGAGCAGGAAATCGATGTTGAGCGAGCGTTCGTGGGCCTCGTCGAGGATCAGGGCGCCATACTGTTTCAGGTTCCGGTCGCCCTGAGTTTCCGCGAGCAGGATCCCGTCGGTCATGAACTTGATCCGGGTGTCGCGCGACATCTTTTCCTCGAAGCGCACCTGATAGCCCACGAAGCCGCCGAGCGGGCAGCTCAGCTCCTCAGCCACGCGCCGGGCGACACTGGCGGCGGCAAGGCGTCGTGGCTGGGTGCAGCCGATCCGCCGGGGATCGTCGCCGAGGGCCTCGACCACCATTTTCGGGAGCTGCGTGGTCTTTCCCGAGCCCGTTTCACTGACCACGACGACGACCGGATGGCTCCGGATCGCCGCGACGATTTCATCGCGATGGGCGACGACGGGCAGCGCGGCCGGGTAGTTCAGAGGTGGGGTCGGCAGCGGCACGGGCGCAGGGGGTAACCGCGGCCGCGGCTTTTCTCAAGCGGCAAAGCGACTCGCGGGTTGCCAATGAAAGTTCCGGCGCTTAGACAGCGTCTGACGTTTGTTCTTTTTGTAACCGATCATGAATCCATCCGACATCCCAACGAATCAGCGCCGTGGTTTCCTCAAAGCCCTCGGCGGGCTCACCGCAGGCCTCGCCGCATTTCCCTCGATCGTGTCCGCCCAGAAGGCGGCCAACGCCCCGTCCCGCCCTTCCGGCGCGAAATACATGGGCGATTTCGCCGCTCCGAAGCTGGAGAAGGTGAAAGTGGCGATCATCGGCGTGGGGGCCCGTGGATCCGGCCATGCCTCGCAGCTTGCGACGATCGAAGGCGTCGATTTTGTCGGGATCTGCGATCTTGACGAGGGCCGTGCCAAGCGTACCGCCGACAATGTCACCAAGAAGGGTCACAGCCCGAAGGTCTATTCCGGCGACAAGGAAGCCTGGAAGAAGATGCTCGCCGAAACCAAGCCGGACGCGGTGTTCATCGCAACTCCCTGGGACGATCACGCGCCGATGTGCGTGGCCTCCATGAAGGCCGGTGCCCATGCGTTTTCCGAAGTGCCGATCGCCTGCACCCTCAAGGAGATGTGGGAGATCGTCGACACCTCGGAGGCGACCGGTCGCCATTGCATGATGATGGAAAATGTCAACTACGGCCGTGAGGAGCTCATCTACCTCAACATGGTACGTCAAGGCGTGATCGGTGAACTCCTCCACGGTGAGGCTGCTTACATTCACGAACTGCGCGGCCAGATGGAGGGCGGCAATTCCACCGGCTCCTGGCGGACCTTCCAATATGCCAAGCGTGACGGCAACCTTTACCCCACCCACGGACTTGGCCCGGTGGCCCAGTACATGAATCTTGGCCGCGGCGAGGACAACTTCGGCCGCATCGTTTCCTTCTCGTCACCCGCCAAGGGTCGCGCGCTTTACGCCGCGAAGTCCCAGAAGCTCACCAATCCCGAGTTCAAGAAGCTCGACTTCAAGGGAGGAGACATGAGCACTTCGATCATCAAGACGGCGCTTGGCCGCACGATCATGGTCCAGTGGGATGAAACCTCACCGCGCCCCTATTCCCGCCACAACCTGATCCAGGGCACCAAGGGCACGCTCGCCGGATTCCCGAACCGCATGGCCATCGAGGGTGTGACCAAGTCCTACCATGAATGGGCAGAGGAAGAGGCTTGGGAGGAAATCGCCGCGAAATATGAGCATCCGCTTTTCAAGCGCATGGGTGAACTGGCCAAGAAGATGGGCGGCCACGGCGGCATGGACTTCCTGATGCTGTTCCGCATCATCGAGTGTCTTCGCAACGGTGAGCCGCTCGACCAGAACGTCTATGAAGGTTGCTTCTGGTCCGCCGTCGGCCCGCTTTCCGAGAAATCGGTGGCCGAAGACGGCTCGTCGCAGGTCTTCCCGGACTTCACCCGCGGCAACTGGAAGACCACCAAGCCGCTCGGCATCATCGCCTGATTCATTCAGACAAGTTGAATTCACAACGTGGTGACATGATGCATGTCACCACGTTTTTTTATCTTCACGGGAATTTCATCAGATACTTCTTCCCTCCAGGACAGGAACCCGTCAAAGGTTACGCATGTTGGGTAAGTTGGCAGCTACCATGCTTCTCGTGCTTTCTCTCGAAGGCATGGCTGAACCTTCGGCACCGGCTCCTCCGGACTTTTCCGCAGGCTTTCAAAGGCTCATCGACCTGGGACTGCCCTCACTCGAAGGCGCGGAGTGGTGGACGACCGGAGGAAACAACCGGACTGCGGATAACTATGAACTCCAGGAATTGCTGCAGGACCTCAAGGGTGGAGGCTGGAAGGTCCAGCGCGATGGCAAGCCCGCCTTCCTCCCGCTGGGAGGCCTGGAAGTGGTTGAAATGCCCACCGCCCCGGCTGGCGGTGGCGGTCTGCTCGGCGCGATCTTTGGCGGGGGCTCGAAGAAGCCGAAGGCGATGGATCCGGTGGCGGATGCCAACAAGCTCATTGAGACCCTGGCGGACCCGGAAAAGGGCGGCTCGTTCCGCAGCCAGTTGGAGTATCGCGGGACCGGCGCGCTGGGCCCCTTGCTGATCTTCGCCACCCAGCTCCACCAGAGCGGACACCCCACGGAGGCCAACCGCTTGGCGAGCCAGATTTTCAACCTTGGGCTCGCTCCCGAATCCATCATCGATTCCGCAGTGAACCGGCTCGCCAACCGGGATCTGGAAAAGGTCGGCCAGGCCTTCAAGTCCAGTCACGACTGGGCCGCCTACGAGCGCGACCTCAAGCAACTGACGGCCCGCTATCCGCGCGGCTGGGAGTATCTGCCAGCCGTCAAGATGCTGCTGCCCAAGCTCGCCAAGAAGGTGGCCAACACGCCGCCTCCCAAGATTGTCATGCCCGGCCTGACCTTGAATCCGGAGGCGGTTGCCGCCCTGGAGGAGGTGCTCACCGTGCCAGAACAGGAGGTCGGCCAGGACGCGGTCGAGGCCTATGCCCGCGAAAACGGCTATCCAGTAGAAGCGCTCAATCCGCAGATCAGGGAGATGATCCGGCAGCAGATGAGCCGCAGCGACTCCGACTCCGACTCCGGGGGCCCCTGGCTCATCGGCGATCCTCCGAATGCCTCAGCTAAAGACCCATGGTCTAGGCTCAAACGGCTCGGGCCCGAGGCCTTGCCCGCCCTGGCCGCCGTGGTGGCCGACGACACCCTGACGTCCGCGATCAACTCCGGAGGCTCCAGCCGTTCCGGACGTTTCAGTTTCGGGGAGACGGGCGTGTCGGAAGCGGATCTTGCGATTGCCGCCTATGAGTCCATGGAGCGCCCCATGACCCGGGGGGAACTCGCCTGCCGTTTCCTGCGCAGCACCCTGCCGGGTGAGGATCGGAGCGAGGAGGATCCCGAAGCCCTGGCGGAAGCCGCCGTGCAGTTTTGGAAAGCCCATCGCGGAAAATCGAAACTCGATCTCCTGCTGGTCTTCGTGACCGAAGGAGGAGAATCGATGAAGTCCACGGCCATGGCCAAACTGGCCGAATGGCCGGACCCTGCCGCCAGAACGGCCTTCGAGCGCCTCGTGCTTGAAAGCGATGATGCCACCGGTTATCTCAGTGAGGTCGCCTCCTATCTCAAGACCCACAAGGCGACCGCGAAGGACTTCTTTGTCAAATACTCCGCTTTTCTCCGGAGCCAGCTTGAGGGGCTCGATGCCTCTGAACTGCGCTCCCGCTCGGGCTATGAGGTCCAGCAGGCAGGAGGCGTGGAACCTTACCTGAAAAAACTCTCGTTGTTCGTGGGCGGCGAGTCCCCGCGCAAGTTGCTTCAAGAGCTCGCAAAGGCGGAGAAGCCCGACAAGCAGCAGATCCTATCCCTGGCCGAAGCCATCCTCGAGTCCACGAAGGACGAGTTTGTTCCGATTTTCCTGGAAGCCTGTGTCTCGGCGAAAAGTCAGGAAACCCGCAGCGACTTTCTCAAGGTGATCTTTTTAAACACACGGGAGCGGGACCAGAGCGAAGACGGGGAAACCGATCGCAAGGATCTGCCGGTCCCTGCCGCGTTGATTCCGGGGTGGACCACCTTGCTCAAGGATGAACGGAAGACACGCGACGGCACCACCGTCAGCTACCTGACGACCTACTCGATGGAGCAAGTATATAGCCGGGGCAACATGAACGCCTTCTATCAGATCAGCGAGATCGATCGGGACGCCTCCAGTGCGCTCCTGAAATCCCGAGCGGAAGAGAGGCTTGCTGCCAAGCCCCTGACTCCGGTCCCGGACGCCTCCAAGCTTCCCGCAGGTCGCCTCGACGAGCTGCTCAAACAACTTTCCTCAGCCAAACCCGAAGCGGTGCACGATCTCGTCGAGGGGTGGAAGCTCGAGGAGAAATGCGCCTATCTGGATTGGCTGAGCGCAGAGGAAAATTTTCCGAGGATTCCCGCCAGCGTCTTGTCTGCACGAACGATCCTGATCGCCCCAAAGCGGTCTGCGAAGGACGCGGCTCCGACCGACGATCAGGACATCGCGGCTTCCCTCGACCTCAAAGCCGGGACCAAACTCGACTTTGATCGGCTGGTCTCAACGGCTTCAAAAGTCGCCTCCAACGTGAAGGACTGGTCCGGACTTTCCCTGGATGCTTCCGCGTCTCCTCTGAATACCGGTTGTGTGGTGTCCGCTGTCCGGGTCTTTGATGAAAAAAGGGGGGGCAAGGATGACAGGTCAGTCAGGCTCGTCGAAGAGGTCCTCAACTCCCTTCAGTCTTCATCCGGTGAAGACGAAGGAGCTGTCGTCATCGCTTGGGTAGATCAGGAACGGAGCTCTTGGAAGCAAGTGATGTGGAAGGTCAAATCGGGCAAGGCAAGCCCTCCCTCGGAGGAGGAGCTGCAGCCCTTGCGAATGCT
>JAIYDT010000455.1 GCA_027487355.1 Verrucomicrobiaceae bacterium | reverse complement strand
GCGATGCGGACGCCGGTGCCCTTCACGTGCTTCGCGGCGTGCTTCACCATCGCGGGATACACGCAGACGGCGGCGACGCGCGGGATCGACGGGTCGTCATGCGGGAAAAGCGCCTTCTGGCAGAGCGAGGCGACCTTTCCCGGCGTGTCCTTGCCTTCCAGCGTGGTCAGGTCGACCATCGTCACGGCGAGTTTCAGCGCCTGGACCTTGGAGGTCTTTTTGATACTACGCGTGGCGTATTTGGCGACCCGCTCCTCGATGGCGACCTTGTCAACAGGGCCGACGTCACTGAGCAGCCGCGAGAGGGCAGAAGAACTCCGGGCAGGCATTGCCGCGAAGCGTGGCGGCCCAAGGTCCACAGGACAATCCAAAAGGACGCGGGGGAGGCGGAGGTCCCCTGGATTCTCCATCGTATCCCGGTGACGTCCACGGATCCCTCCCGCGCAGCACAGGTTCCCGACTTCACTTTCGTCTCCATCCACCTGACATGTGGATTCTGAGAATATAGTCGCCAAGATGACGATGGCGGATTGGAGTGCCCCGAACCTTTTGATCCAGTGATGATGCGATTCAGTCTTTTGTGGTTGATGATGTTGGTGGGATTTTCGGCGGCGGCGACTCCAGTTCCCCCGATGGACCCAGTGACGCGGAGTGTTTCGACACTCGGGGCAGTTCGCTTTCCTGGAAAGGCTCCGGGTGCTGCGGTTTCCGGAGTGAAGGACGGAAACTTCATCCTGTCGAACGACGTGCTGTCGGCCTCGTGGCGCGTCGATGGTGGCCGACTTCGCTGCGTGGAAGTCAGCAACAAGCTGACAGGCGAGCACTTTCCACAGCCGGATTCCGAGTTGTTCCGATTGGCCTTGAAACCGACTGAAGAGACCAAGGACCTGCTGCTGGTAGGCGTGCGGCTGGGGTCGAACGAGGTCACGGCAGTGGCTTCCCGGGATGGCGTGACGTGGACCGATCTGGCAGCGTTTCCGCGCTCGGAGTTCCCAGGCGAGCCCAGGTTGGTGCGGCTGGGAAAGATGAATCTCAAGGCCCAGGGCAAGGACGATCCCGGTGGAGCAGGGCCGATCGGAGAAGGCTCGATCAGTGAGATTTCACCCGCCACGGACTCGCTGCCGGATGGGCGGTTCGATTTCAAGACCGGGGCCCATCAGGGCGCCACGAAGGAGTTTCCCTTTCCCCCAGGCAGCGGCCTGGTCTCCTGCCGCATCGACAAGGGCAGCGATCAGGGGCTTTCGTTCGGACCCGCCCTGGCGCTGGTTTGGGAGGAGGGAAAGCGGTTTGTCTTGGTCGGCGTGCGCGAGAAGTCGCCGGTATTCAATGTCACGACGGGAGCAGGCGAGTTGATCCTTTCGAAGACCCTGGTGGTCGGGCCGAACTACGATCTGCCCAGTTCCTCGTTTCGTCTCGCCTCGGCCCCGAAGGTGGTGGAGTTGGCTGCCAAGCCCGACGGCGTCCGGGTGGCCGAGCGGATCCGTGGCGTCGCACTGGAGGCGGATTTGATCTCCGACAAGGGTGTCCGCGCGCGATGGCATGCGGAACTGCGGAATGAGTCCAACTACATCCGGCAGAATCTCCAGTTCGCAGCCTCCGCCGCACCCGTGGCGTTGTATGGGGTGGAGCTGCTTGATCTCAAGATTCCGGAGGCCCGGTCGATCGGCACGGCTGCGGGCTGTCCGGTGGCTGCTCGCGATGTTTTCCTTGGAGTGGAAATGCCGGGAGCGCGGAACTCCCTGAACGGCACGGGAGTCCGCATCGGATTCAGCAGCAAGCTGGAACTGACAGCGGCAGGGGCTTACTCGTTCAGTTCGGTCATGGGGACTGCGCCCGCCGGCCAGCTCCGGCGCGGGTTTCTGTATTACATGGAACGGGAGCGCGCACGGCCCTCGAAGCCCTTTCTGCATTACAACTGCTGGTATGATCTGGGCTTTTCGGTGGACGCGGAAAAGATGATGGACGTGGTGAACAGGTTCGACGAGGAGCTGGTCAGGAAGCGTGGTGTGCCGGTGCTTTCCTATCTGGTGGATGACGGTTGGGACAATCCGGGCAAGGGGCTATGGAGCGAACATCCTGCCAAGTTTCCGGGCGGCTTCGAAGCCCTGAAGAAGAAAATGGACAAGTCCGGGGCCCATCTGGGCGTGTGGATCTCGCCACTCGGAGGATATGGCGGGGCGGATCAACGCACGGCAACGGCAAGGCAAATGGCGCTGATTCCGGAAGGCGGCTCGCTGGATCTTGCGGAGCCAGCCTATCGAAAGTGGTTCCAGGAACGCTGCCTCCAGCTCATGCGGGAAGGCGGCACGAACACCTTCAAATGGGACCGGGCGGGTGAGGGCGTGAGTCCGCATTTCATGGCTCTGCTCGATGTGGCAAAGAGTCTGCGCGTGGCCAATCCGGAGGTTTTCATCAATGTGACGGTCGGCACCTGGCCGTCGCCGTTCTGGTTGAATCACGTGGACTCGACGTGGCGGATGAACAGCGCCGACGTGGGCTGGGCTGGAAAAGGCGATGACCGCGAGAAGTGGCTGACCTTTCGGGACGGCTACTGCCACTCATTGTTCGTCACTCCGTCCCCCCTGTATCCACTGAATTCAGTGATGCACCACGGGATCGTTCACGGCCGATGCTTCCAGGGAGAGAAGGTCGGAAAAAGCGGTGCGA
Organism: Verrucomicrobiaceae bacterium; assembly: GCA_027487355.1. Classification (GTDB taxonomy): domain Bacteria; phylum Verrucomicrobiota; class Verrucomicrobiia; order Verrucomicrobiales; family Akkermansiaceae; genus Luteolibacter. Next base: position 4,096 of record JAIYDT010000455.1, on the reverse strand, counting down.
ATCTGAAGAACGAGGCACGCTCGTACTTCGGCAACGGCAGCATGCTGCAGGAGCTCTACATCACGCCCTCGATGATGACACCCGAGGCCTGGGACTGCGTGGCGGAGGCCGCCAAGTGGGCGCACGCGAATGCCGATGTCCTGGTGGATTCCCATTGGATCGGCGGCGATCCTCTGAAGCTCGAACCCTATGGTTATGCAGCCTGGAACCGCCGCAAGGGCACGCTGATGCTGAGAAATCCGGACAGTGAGGCGAGAACGATGACGCTGGAATCCGCCAAGGTTTTCGAACTTCCCGAAGACGATCCCGGCCATTATCTACTGCGCTCGCCGTACTCCGACCAACGGGTCAACTCCCTGGAGATGGAAAAAGGCAAGCCGCAGACGATCACCCTGGAACCCTTCGAGGTGCTGGTTTTCGACGCGCTCCCGAGCGGCGGGAAATGACGACTGCTGCCAAGGCTGCCTTCGCACGGTTTGAATTGAAGGGGTGTTACCCAGCCTGATGACATCGGAGTTCTCCAAACCATTTCATCATCGGCTCCAAGGAAATCATCGGTCAGTTAAGCCGTCGGAATCCGCTGCCCTTCACGTGCTTCGCGGCATGCTTCACGATCGTGGGATACACGCGGACGGCGGCAACTCGCGGGATCGAGGAATCGTCGTGCGGGAAATGGGGTTACTGGAAGAGCGAGATAAGCTTTCCCGGCCTGCCCTTGGCTTCCAGCGTGGTTAGATCGACCATTGGCACGGCGAGTTTCAGCGCCTGGACCTTCCAGGTCTTTTAGATACTACGCATGGCGTATTTGGCGATCCGCTCCTCGACGGCGATTGTCAACAGTGCCTACGTCACCGAGAAGCCGCGAGAGGGCAGAAGAACTCCGGGCAGGCATCTGTACGAAGCTTGGCGCTTCAAGGCCCACGGAGAATCCAAAAGGAGGCAAGTAAAGGGCCGCCTGTGCCTGCGAACTCAAAAGTCGAACCCAGAAGCTTCATGAGGCTGGCGCGGTTGAATTCCGACAGCAGGGAACTTCCCGCTTGGACTTCACTGCGTCCACCATCTAAATCATTGCCTCTCTGAGTGATTCCCGTATTTTGTCCTCATGATTTTGAATCACAGCCCCGTACATTCCGATCCTCGGGTCCTTGGAGGCACTCTTGTGTTTCGCAATACCCGTGTCATGGCCCAGACCTTGCTCGACTATTTGGCTTCCGGTGATTCGATGGAGGTTTTCCTCGAGCATTTCCCCACCGTGGAGCGCGATGACGCTTTGGAATTTCTGAAACTCGCCCGTGAAGACGATCCTGCTTGATGAAAATCTGCCCGTGGCTCTGCGCCACCACCTCTCTGAATTCGACGTCGTCACGGTGCAGTTTCAAGGTTGGTCCGGGAAACAGAATGGCGAACTGATCCAACTCATAGACGGCAAGTTTGACGTCTTTCTCACCGGCGACAAAAACCTGCGTTACCAGCAGCGAATCGAAACCCGAAAGATCGCCATTGTGGAATTACCTTTCACCCGCCTGCAGTCCTTGGAGACCTTGCTGGAAAAAATCAGAGACGCCATTCGGAACTCAGTCATCGGTGATTACATTCAGATCCAGTAGTGGTTCATGCAGTCGTCAGGAAGGAGTTTCACCCCTAAGCCTAAATATCTCCGCTTTATTTGAGCCCTCAAGGACTCATCCACCCAACATTTTATCCGCCAGATCAATCACGCACTGACAACCCTTATGATTGAAGTTCTTCTCACCATAGCCAAGAAGTCAAGCAATCCCATAGAGAGCATCGTAGGAATGCTATCCGTGTTATTGATTGTCGGCGGTTTGGCGGTCGTCAAAATGCTTAGGGACAGCGAAAAAGACTTCCAATCGAAAAGGGCTCAAGAAGCACGCGTTAGAATTTCAGAAGAAACCGAAAAAAGAAATTCAGCGTTAAAAGCCCGGCAAGAAATAGAAGCAAAAAAGAAGAATGACGACCTCTTGGCTAGGCAGAAAGTTATATTTGATCGAGCCCGTGCGAGTGCAATAGAAACAGAGAAAAGGCAGAAAGAATCTGCATCGGAAAAGCACAACCTGATAAGGTTTGAGTCTTACTTGAGTTTAATTGATCCCGTTGAGCTCGAGGATTTGTGCATACTTCTATTTGCAAAACTTGGCTACGAGGCTAAGTCAACTCCTGCATCTCATGATAACGGCGTGGATGGCTTTTTGAGAAAAGACGGAAGCCTAACAATTCTACAATGCAAGCGCTATAAAGGAACCATAGGCGAGCCCGCAATACGAGACCTTTACGGAGCGATGGCGCATTTTGGTGCAAAGGACGGGATCATTGTTACGACCGGAACATTAACGAACCAAGCTTTAAACTGGATTGGATCGAAGAGAATTAGAGTGATTTACACAAAAGAGCTAACAAAGCTACTTAATGAAAACATTTCCGAAAATGATTTGACTCCCGATGCATTTGGTCGCCTTAAAATCCCCCTACCTAAAGCATGTCCAAAGTGTAGCGCCAATCTTGAAATTAGGTTTAAATTACGAAAAGACAGGCTTTCAACAAGGTATTTAGTTTGCAAGAATATTACTTCTTGCAATTACAGGCGCCGCTTAGATTAATATGAGACATTTTCTAAAAATTGAAGCAATTCAAAAATAAGCCTATATCTACAGTAAGTTTCTACAAATTAAGCCCCCCGACTTATCCTAGCTGATGAGCATCGGCACAGTCGAGGTGCGTGATTCACAGAAACCCAGCATCACGCGCCGAACGTGTATTCTCAATCCTGAATCAGCGGCTTCGGTGACCAGGAGTTGATCTTGCTCAGCGCGGCCGGACTTCTTCTGGACGACGGCGCATGAGACTCGAAGTTTGCGCGGCTTGTCGAGATCGACCTGGAGTGACTGGCTGTCGCAAGCGTTGAGCTTTCAACGGGCGAGAACCATCGATTCGGAGCGCAAGCACCGCCCTCAATCTCCCCCTCCACAGCCTCCACACCCACCGCCTCCACAGCCGCTGCCGCAACCACTGCCGCCGCAGCCCGAACTGGTGCCGCAGCCGCCGCCACCGGAGGAGTTCTGCTGGAGGCCCTTGAGCTGGGCCACGATGTCCTGATGCTGCAAAAGGCCCGTCATCGCCATCGGCCCCATCAGGGCCACGCCCATCGACCAGACTCCTAGGCCCGGATCGGTTTCGAGCGTCTGGCGGGCCCGCAGGTGTTCGAGCGTCTGATGGCCGGCAGGGGTCAGAAGTCCGGTCCGGCGGCTGTGACGGCTTCCGATGATGAGGAGAATGATCAGCGAGACAAACAGCGAGATCACCAGGAAACCCACCGGCTTGTCGCGACTGAGCCCGATCACGAGCTTCACGACTCCAAGTGCCAACACCAGGAACATCGGCAGGACCACCTTGCTTCCCTGGCCCTGGATTTCCTTGCTCGTCGGCCGCAAGCCTGCGGAGGCGAGGCGGGCCTCGATTGCCGAGAACTTCGCACTCAAGGCCTGGCCGATTTCTGTTAGAACAAGACCCTTCTTCTCGCCGAGGGCGCGGGTGAGGATCGATACCTCGATGGATCTCAAGCCGTCCGACGGCGCGGGCGCACCGGTCGCGATCAGGCGTCCTCCGGTCAATGAGGATTTCAATTCCACCAAACCCAGCTTCAGCAATCGAGCCACGGCGAGCTGGATCACCCTCGGCGGACCACCGGCCAGATAGGCGGCGTCAAAGGGGTCGGTCAGCTCCTTGACTGGCGCGGACACCTCGAAGCGCTTGCGGATCGAGGCGCTGCGGGCCAGCGAGATCAACACGGCCGTGGCGAAGGCAGCGGCATAGAAAATGAGGAAAGCGGGTCCGTGCCAGTCGAGCACCGGAATGGAGGCGGTCAGTTGTGTCATGATAAGGGTGAGCGACGGCCGTGACGGAACGGCCAGGGTTTTGGGAGCAGCCAGAAGTTTCCAGTCTCGACCCAGCGGGCCGGCGGTCTTTGAGCCATGCGCTCGGCCGGGGATGGCCATAGATCGACGGGCGGAGGCTCGCCGAAATGCGTCTGATAGCTTTCCAGGGTCCGGGCATACCAATCGGTGAACTTCGCGTCCTC
>JAIYDT010000483.1 GCA_027487355.1 Verrucomicrobiaceae bacterium | reverse complement strand
TGGGGTGGATGCTTCGCGTGGTGCTTAGGTTTTCCTCCAGCTTCGGACCATCCACCTCCGGCTTCAGCTTGAGGTGGACGACCAGATGAACCAGGACGAATCAGGACTTCCAGTTGAGCGCGCCTTTCTTCAAGGCATACACGTAGGCGAAGGCAAGAATGCCGGCGAATCCCGCCATGCTGACGAGAGCGACCGGGCTGTGCGCCACGAGATCACGGAACTGGACGGCCCATGGATACATGAAGACCACCTCGATGTCGAAGATCACGAAGAGCATCGCCACCAGGTAGAATTTTACGGAGAAGCGAGGAGCTCCTTCACCAATCGGCACCATGCCGCACTCGTAGGCGGTGTCCTTGGTCTTGTTGTTCCGTCCGGAACGTCCGAGCACCACGCTGAGGGTGAGGGTCACGGCCGCGAAGCCGATGGCGACGAGGATCTGGAAGAAGATGGGAAGGTAGTCCTGCAACATGGCGGTGGGTGGCGGGATGTTGTTCGGGGGAATCCGGGTTGGGTAGAAAAAAAACCCGCGCCGGATGAACCAGCGCGGGTTTTGAAAATCCAGTTGCCTGGGACTCAGGCTTCTTCCTGGGCAGCGGCGTACTCGCTGGAAGCTTCCTTGACGCGGGCAGTGCCCTTGTATTCCTTGCCAAGCTTTTCAACGAGACCGCGGGTCACGAGATTCTGAAGCTTTTCGTAGGCGCGCAAACGGAGCATTTCCTCTCCGCCGCTGACCGCGTTGCGAACCTTGAGATTTTCGAAGACCCGTTCGAAGAGGTCGTTGAATCCAAACACTTTGCTCTCGGAGAGCACATTCACAAGCTCATCGGTGACGTGGTCAGGAAGACGGCGCGAGAATCTGGTTCGTTTCGTGGTGGTTGCCATAACGAGGGGACCGTAGCACCCCTTTGTTACAAAAGCGACCCCAAAAATGACAAACCATCCAGAATACGCGTTGATGTTTTGCAAGAATTAAATTTAGACAATGATTAAAGGGTGCTTCGTTCTCATCCGATGGGAGATGGGCATTGACGGTTGATTCCCCCTCGGCAAGGTGATGGCCGTGATCGCGAGACTGCGCGGAACTGTATTGGAGGCTTATCCGAACCGCCTGGTGGTGGATGTGCATGGGGTTGGGTATGAGGTGCATGTGCCGCTTTCCACCTTCGACCGTCTGCATGCCGCCGAAGGACTGCCGGTGGATTTGCGGACCCATCTCCACATCCGGGAGACGGCGCAGACGCTTTACGGCTTTGCCAGCGAGGAGGAGCGGGATGTTTTCCTGCTGCTGATCGATCGGGTCAGTGGGATCGGTCCGGCGATCGCGATGGCAGTGCTGAGCGGGATGCCGGTGCCGCATTTCAAGACGGCGGTGGTTTCAGGAGATGTGACGGCTCTCTCGAGGATCAAGGGGATCGGAAAAAAGACCGCCGAACGGATCGTGCTCGAACTCAAGGACAAGGTCGGCGTGGCGGAGACTTGGCAGGATGCCGCCGCTGGACAGATGAGTGTCGGCGCGGCGGATGCGGAACTGGCGCTGATTGCCTTGGGCTACAAGCAGGTCGAGGCGCGGAAAGCGGTGCGGAAAGTGCTGGATGCGGATCCAGCCGCCCCGGCGGAATCGCTGGTGCGTGGCGCGCTGCGGCATCTTCAGGGATAAGCGAACGATTTCACGATGTCCCTCACCCTTTCGCAGCTCAAGGCGGCCCTTCCCCCAGGAGGGCTTTTCGGCGGCGGGTCGTGGCGATGGTCTCCGGAGCCTCTGGCCCTGACGCAGGCCGAGGCGAGGTCAATTACGCGGCTGGGGCATCCGCTGGCGAAGTTCCAGCAGGCGAGCGATGCGATTTACCGGCGCAGCGCATTGGGGAAACTCCCGACCTGGATCTCCGGCCTGCTCGATGAAGGAAAGCCGGACTGGATGGTGAAACTTCAACGCGAACCCGGCCTGGCGGAGCAGTTTCCCCGGGTGATCCGACCGGATCTGATCCTCGGACACGATGGCCCGGCGATGTCGGAACTCGACAGCGTGCCCGGCGGAATCGGGGTCACGGCCTGGCTTTCGCGGGTGTATGCCGATGCCGGCTTCGACGTGCTCGGCGGCCGCGATGGCATGATCGAGGGCTTTCGTTCCCTGCTGCCGGAGGGCGGGGCGATCCTCGTTTCCGATGAGTCTGCCGACTACCGCCCGGAAATGGAGTGGCTGGCCGAGCAACTCGGGGCCGCCTGGGACGTCGTCGCGGCCGAGGAATATCAGCCGGACGGTCGCGACCTTTACCGCTTTTTCGAGCTCTTCGACTGGGAGTCGATCCCGCTCGCACGCCGACTTGCCGAACAATCCGCCGCCGGCGAAATCCGGATCACGCCCCCCTTCAAACCGCATCTCGAAGACAAGCTCTGGCTGGCCCTGCTCTGGTCCCCTGCCCTGCGGAAGATCTGGGGGCAGTCGCTCAGGGAAAACCATCTCAAGCGCCTGCGAGAGATCGTGCCGTTCGGCTGGGTGCTCGATCCCGAGCCGCTTCCGCCGCATGCCGCGCTGCCGCGTTTGGACGCGCATTCCTGGGACGAGGTCGCGAATTTCAGCCAGAAGGAGCGGCAACTCGTTCTCAAGATCAGCGGTTTCCACGAGTCCGCCTGGGGATCTCGCGGGGTGTTCATCGGACATGATCTTCCAACCTCCGAGTGGAAGGAGAAACTCCACGAAGCCCTCGAAGCCTCTGGGGAACAGCCCTGGATCCTCCAGGAATTCCGGGAAAGCCGGATCGTCGAACATCCGGTGTTCAACGACGACGGGTCGATCGAAATGATGCGCGGCCGGGTCCGGCTTTGCCCCTATTTTTTCACCGACAGCAACGGCGAAACCTCCTTCGCCGGCTGCCTCGCCACCCTCGTGCCGGCTGACAAGAAGAAGATCCACGGCATGAGCGACGGAGTCCTGATTCCCTGTGTGGTGGGAGAAAGCACGAAATTCTAAGCTCCCTTCTTCGCTAAAGCTACGAAGGGCAGGCCAAACACGAAACGGAAGAGTCTCTTCCTCTGGATTCTGGACTCTGGATTCTTGTCTCTGCCGCAGGCAGCAGGCAAAAAAGAAGCGGCCCGGTTTTCACCGGGCCGCTGACGTCATGAAACCTAGACGTTGAAAATGGTTGGATCAGACCAGACCTGCCGCCTTGAGCGTCACGAAGGCACCATTCTTGTTGATGGTCTTCAGGGCGCGGCAGCTCAGCTTGATCTTCACGAAACGGTTGAGCTCAGGAACCCAGATGCGCTTGGTCTGCAGGTTCGGCGAGAAGGTGCGCTTCACGACCTTGGTGACGTGACGACCGATACCGCCCTTTTTCTTGGCGAGACCGGAACGATGGATCTTGCCACCGGAGCGGACGCGGGTTCCTCTGATACTGCAAATGCGTGACATGGTCGGAAAGGGGTTCGAGTTGCGGGGCGCAGACTCTGAATGGCGAAACAGCCACGTCAAGGGAAATCCTGTAGGTTTTCCGTCGAAAAGTCGAGGGCTCCCGAGACCCGGCGAATCATTTTGCAACCTTCGCTTGCGCCCCACGCTCCGACCGATAGGGTGCCCGCCCTTTTTCGAATGGCAACAAACGCATGGGTGCGCGGACAGCGCTGGGTGAGTGACAGTGAGCCGGAGCTGGGCCTGGGGATCATCCTCAATGGCGGCGACGGCAGGGTTGAAATCGCATTTCCGGCCGCAGCCGAAACACGCTGCTACGCGCTGGAAACCGCACCGCTGCGGCGGGTGAAGTTCCGTGCGGGCGACCGCATCAAGACCCACGAAGGCATCGAGCTGACGGTCGATCAGGTCAGGGAAACAGAAGGACTCCGCGTGTATGAAACCTCCTCCGGTGACGTGGCCGAGGCCGAGCTGGCCGACTCGATCTCTTTCAGCAAGCCCGAGGAGCGGCTGTTCGGGGGAAAGATCGACGACCCCTCTGACTTCGATCTTCGCGGCGAGGCCCTTCGCCGCCGCGCAGACATGCGTCGCTCGCCGATCCGTGGACTCGTCGGAGCCCGAGTCGATCTGATTCCGCACCAGCTTTTCATCGCCGACGAGGTGTCGAATCGCCCCCTGCCCCGCGTGCTGCTGGCCGATGAAGTGGGACTTGGAAAAACCATCGAGGCCTGCCTCATCCTCCACCGCCTGATGCTGACCGGTCGGGTTCAGCGCGCGCTGGTCCTCGTTCCAGAGCCCTTGATCCACCAGTGGTTCGTCGAGCTGCTGCGGCGCTTCCAGCTTTGCTTCGAGCTCTTCGATGAGAGCCGCTGCGA
>JAIYDT010000031.1 GCA_027487355.1 Verrucomicrobiaceae bacterium | reverse complement strand
GTCAGCAGCACGGCCAGGACACCAATCGCGATGACGGTTTCCAACAGGGTGAAACCCTTGGGTTTGGAGGAGGAGGAGGTCATGGTTCAGAAGGTGGTGACGGAAGTGGGAATGCCCATCTGATCAGGGCCACGGAACAGGGAGGTGCGACCATTGCGCCACACCACAAAGCCGCCGAAATCGCGTTTGGATCCGCTGGTGGAGCGAGGATTGGCATCGGTCAAGCCACGCGCACCGGTGCCCACGATGAAGCTCGCTCCCGAGGTGGTGCAGATCCCTTCCGCGTTGAATTCATAGTACATGTATTTGCCAGCGAATGGTTTCTTGACCGAACCACCAACCTGCAGGTCGAACTCCGGAAGAGCCCCGCTGCCGGACTGTTGATTCTTCACACTGAAGGTCTTGCTGAAAAACACCTGATCTGGGAGGACCAGTCCGCGATCCGAGAGTGTCCAGTTGGATGAGGCCGTGCCGTCGGCATTGAGTTCGTTGTAAACCACCACGATTCTCTTGAGGTAGTTGCCGCTGTCGGCCGGATCATTGACCGAGACCATGACACGGGCCGTTGTGCCCTTGCTGACGGCGAGCGATCTGGCCTGCTCGAAGACGGCCTCCGTGCTGGCGACCGCGCTGGCCACGCTCTTGCCACTGGTGATGCCGCTGATGCCGATGGCTCCCACCGTGAGGAGGATGGACATGATGGCGATGACAATGAGCATTTCGATCAACGAAAAGCCTTTGTCGGATGCGCCAAACTGGCGACGCCGGATTGGAATGGGAGGAAGGTTCATGGACTCTCGGGTTTCTGGTAAGGTGCAGGATCTGGCGTGACTTGCAAGCATCAATGTCAATACATCGCGATTACGAGAGGATTCAATTCATCGGGCATAGCGACCGGCTCTGGGGCCACTGATCCATTTCCAGGCGGGTCGGACCATTTCCCGAACGTCCTTGCGGCTGGCTTCCCACCCAAGCTTGGATTTCGCAAAGGAAGGGTCCGCGACGAGCATGCCGGGATCTCCTTCGCGACGAGGTCCGTAGCGCACCGGGACCTTTTTTCCTGAGATCTCCTCGGCGGCATCGATGATCTGCTTGACCGAAACCCCCACCCCGGTCCCGAGATTGCACTGAATGGAATCACCACCGGCGGTCAGGTAATCAAGAGCCAGCGCATGGGCCTCGGCCAGATCCTCGACATGGATGTAATCGCGGATGCAGGTGCCGTCCGGGGTTTCGTAGTCGGTGCCGAACACTTCGAGATACTCGATCTCCCCCGTCAGAGCCATCAACACCCGGGGGATCAGGTGGGTCTCCGGATTGTGATCCTCTCCGATCAATCCGTCTTCCGCGCTGCCGCTGGCGTTGAAATAGCGCAGGCAGGCGCTGCGAAGTCCCCAGGCCCGATCGCAGTCGGCCAGCACCCATTCAAGCATCAGCTTGCTTCGTCCGTATGGATTGATCGGGCGCTGTGGATTCGATTCCGTGATGGGCACGATTTCCGGCGAGCCGTAGGTCGCGCAGGTCGAGGAAAAGACAAACACCCTGCAACCGAAATCCTGCATGGCCTGAAGCAGCACCAGGGGTGCGGCGGTGTTGTTCCGGTAATACTTGAGGGGATCGGTGACGGACTCGCCGACATAGGCAAAGGCGGCAAAATGAACCACGGCGCCGAAACGGTGTTTCTCGAACAGCTCCTCGACGAATGGCTTGTCACCGATGTCGCCCACCACCAGTTCGACGGATTCGTCGAGAATCGCGTCCTGGTGCCCGAACACCAGATTGTCGAGGACAACGATCTTCCTGCCCTGGGCCGCGAGCGCACGAACCGTGTGGGAGCCGATGTATCCGGCTCCGCCGGTGACGAGAATGGGAGATGCCATGGTTGGGAATGAAACGATTGGCGTAGGAAACAAAATCAACCGGGCAGGTGTCAATGCACGCCTCCGGAAGAATGAAGAATGTTCCTTGAATAGGCGCAGCCCGATTGGAGTCTCAGCCAGCATGAAGAAACTCTTCGCACGATGGAGCGTGGCCACCGCTGGCACCCTCGCGGCCCTGACCTTGGTTTCCTGCGTTTATGATCCGTACTACTCCTCTGTCGGCTACAGCAGTGGAAGCTATGGAGGCGGCTACCGCAGCATCGACACCAGCGTGTTCATCAGCACCGGAAACAGCCGATGGGGTTACGATCCCTACCGCTCGTGCTACTACGACTACCAGCGGCGCTGTTACTACGATCCTTTCCTCTACGGCTACTATCCGGTGAACTACTGCCCGCCGCGATTGCCCGGCTCACCGCATCCGTATGGCTGGCGACCGGGCTCGGGTGCCTGCCCGTCGCCCCGGAACATCCGGACGGGCTATCTTCCGAACTATCAGAACCGCCTGGACTCGTTTCGGGGAGGAAATGCAGGCTGGAACTCCGGATCCCGGAGCCGGAATGACTGGAACCCGCAGCCTGGTTTCAACCGGAGCGGCAACGGCCAACCTTTCCAGCAGACCCCATTTTCAGCGGGGTTCTCTCCCAACAGGCCAGTCGAACGACCTAGTTTCAATGGCTTCCGCCAGAACCAGCAGCCGGATCGTCAGGGATGGCAGCCCGGACAGTCTGGATTCGGGAATCGACCTCTTGAGGGTCAATCTCCCCAGCGTCCGAGTTTTCAACAGTCGAGGCCCCCGGTGACAAGATACCAGACTCCAATCGCCTATCAGGACTTCCAGAACAACCTCCGGAGCCAACAGGACGCCGCAGCATCCCGCCAACGGGAATTCGCCGCTCGTCAGCAGGAAACCTTCAATCGCACCACTGAAGCCAACTCACAGCGCCAGGCGGCCTGGCAACAACGGGTCGAGGATTTCAAGAACAAGCGTGGCCAGCGCTGAGGCTCAGCCATTTCCTCCCGCCGCCTCCCGTCTGGCTCGCTCCAGACGGAGGCGTTCAAGGGTCACCCTTGGGCGCAGGAGCCAACGGCCGTAAAGCCACCCAGCGATCCCGCCGCCGAGGTGACAGGCGTGGCCGATCAGGAACCACGACCCCAAACCGCGCCGAACCATCCACTGGCCAGCTTGGGGAAAAATCGGCAGGTCGAGTGAGGGGTCGATCAGCGCCAGCACGGCGGAACCTGCCATCAATCCGAGTCCAAGGTGTCTGCCCGACACCGGCAAGGGCCACATGCGCGATTCCGGCGACAAGGTAGTGATCAAAATCAACAGGCCGAAGCACGCGGCGGAGCTCCCCACCAGAGGCCCCGCGCTCTCCCCTGCCGCTGCGAATACAAGGTGAGCCACCGCGCCTCCCAGGACTCCGAACACGATCATTTTTAGAAGTTTTCGACTCCCCAGATAATACTCCAGGCGGGTCCCCAGCATCAGCAGGCATCCGGTGTTGGCCACCACATGGATCCAACTGCCGTGAAGAAAGGCGTAGGTCACCACCTGCCAAAGCTTGCCACTAAGGAATGAATCGCGGGTGAGACCGAAGGTGACGTAGAACCATGGCAGGGTCAGATGGCCTCCTCGTGATTCCAACGCGACATGAATCAGCAAAAGCAGAAGCAACATCAGCCACGGCAGCCGGGCCTGTCCCAACTGGGCAAAATTCCTTCCGACTCCGTTCATTCGGGCCACGACGGAATTCATGGCACGAATGGGGAGGGATGAGAACCGAAGGACCTTCGATGGAAGCTGGCTCAGCTAAGGACGCGGGCCCGCGGCTCACGGTCCACGGTGTCATCGCCACCCGCGCAGGTGACGAAAGGTCCGCCTTCGAGCGGGGCCACGCCCGTGAAGGCCACATCCGGCATGTCGGAGGGACGCCCCGCGAGCGGGAAATCCTTTCTCAGCGGATGAAATGGATAGCCTTCCCACATCAGGATGCGCCGCAGGTCAGGGTGTCCGGAAAAGGGGATGCCCATCATGTCGTAAACCTCGCGCTCATGCCAATCCGCACCCGCCCAGATGTCGGTGACGGTCGGAACCTTCTCGTCTTCGCCGACCGGAGATTTCACCCGCAGGTGCTTCGAGTCGTCCAACGTGACCAGTTCGTAAACCATTTCGAAGCGTGGATCCTCGCCGAAGTGATCGAGGCTGCAGATGTCGATCACCATGTCGAAACCGAGCTCCTTCTTCGCGAAAGCAAGCACGTCGTGCAGCGAGTCGAGCTCGACCGTGACCGTGTGTTCGCTGCGGAACTCACCGCTCGATTTCACCTTTGCGCCAAACTTCCCGCGCACCTTGCTGACGTCTTCCGCTGACATGTTCGTGAAAATGAATTCAGGCTGTTTCCTCGAAGAACACCGCCTTCTGCTCCTGAGTGGACGACTCCGCCTCGATCTTTCGCTGAACCTTCATGAGCCCCTCGATCAGGGCCTCGGGCCGCGGCGGGCAGCCGGAAATGTAAACGTCCACCGGGATGAGCTTGTCGATCCCCTGGAGCACCGCGTAGCTGCGGTACATGCCACCGCTGGAGGCGCAGGCCCCCATGGCGATGCACCACTTCGGCTCCGGCATCTGGTCCCAGACGCGCTTCACGGCGAGGGCCATCTTGTAGGTCACCGTTCCGGAAACGATCATCACGTCGGCCTGACGCGGGGAAAAGCGCATCACCTCCATGCCGAAGCGGCTGAGGTCGAAGCGGCTGCAGGCGGCGGCCATCATCTCGATCGCGCAACAGGCGAGGCCCATCGGCATCGGCCACATCGAGTTCTTGCGCATCCAATTGATGGCGGCATCGACTTTCGTGATGATCACATTGCCCTCGATCTTGGAATCGTAGGCCGCATGCAGGGGTTGGGAAGAATCGCTCACCATGGTTGGTGCCGCGAGTTTGGTCTCGGATTGGCGAGGTCTCAAGCCGTTTGTGAAAGTTTTCACAAAGTCCTCTTTTCTGGCATCAGTCACTGCCGCCGATCAGAAGAAATCCAACTGTCGGAGGCTGGCAGTTGAGTCCTGCTCGGCCGCGAGAGTCCACCACGGCGAAACATCCGCGCAGGCGCAGTGCAGCTCGATGTGGCGGTGGCCCTTTTCCTCCAAGGATTTCCGGAGAATGGAAATGGCCAGATCGGGGGCGTTGCAGTCCTGGCTGAGATGGCCGAGAACGACCCGTTTCAACCCGGGATGGGCCAGCTCCGCGACCAGTTCGGCGGTCTGGGCGTTCGACAGGTGGCCGTGGCGGGAACTGATGCGCTGCTTGGTGGACCAAGGGCGCTTGGTGTCAGCCTCAAGCAGGGACTCGTCGTAATTGGCCTCGACGAAGAGCCCATGAACGCCGCGAAGCCGTTCGACCACGCTGCGGGTGACGAAGCCGGCATCGCTGAGCAGACCGAATTTCGCACGCGGCCCCTCGAAGACGAAGCCCACTGGATCGACGGCGTCGTGCTGGATGGCGAAGGCTTCCACATGGACGTCCCCGATTCGAAAGACCTGGCCCGCGTCGAAAATCTTCCAGGTCGCTCCCTCGATGCCGGTATCCTTCACCACTCGGGCGGTGGCGGCGTTGGCATAGACCGGCACCGGCATTTGCTTGAGCAGGACGCGAAGCCCGCGGATGTGGTCGCCGTGCTCATGGGTCAGAAGAATCCCGTCGAACGAGTCCGGCCGAAGACCCAGTCCCTCGATTCGTGAAACCAGCTGCTTGGCACTGAGACCGGCATCGACCAGCAGGCGCACGCCTTCGGATTCGACAACGGTCGAATTTCCCGAACTCCCGCTGCCAAGCACTGCGAACCGGATCACGGGCGGATGCTAGGAAGCGCCGGACGGTCGGGCAACGTTGATTGCGTGGACGGATTGCATTCCTTGATCGGTTCCCTAAAGTGCCGCCCCAGAACCCATGACGCGCCTTCGCCTTTTCCAGAACCTCCGCACCGCGCTGATGCTGCTCGTGGCTGCGGTGGTCATCGCGCTGGGAGTGGCGCTGTGGTGGGCGAATCGGACCGGCCTACCGGAAACCTGGAGGGCCATGATCGAGGGAGAGCTGGAGAAACAGGGCCTCCACGTCCGCATCGAGCGTCTCAGCTACCAGCCGTTGCGCGGGGTGGTGGCGGAGGAGATCCGGGTGTTTTCCGATACCACCCACCACCATCAGGTTTCACGCCTGGAGCGGGTGATCATCGATGTCGATAAGTCGCGCCTCGCGCGGGGTGAGGTGAAGATCACGCGTTTTGAACTGGTGGACGGTCGCCTCGATCTTCCCGTGGACAGCGAGGATCCTGACTCGCAGGTGCTGGAGGCGACCCATGTCAATGCCGTCATCTCAATGCCTGGCAGCCGCCTTCTGGAGATCCGCGATGCCAGCGGAGTGGTGGAGGGCATCGACATTACCCTTTCGGCCAGAATGCTGGGATATCGTCCAACCATGGGAGCGCCGGATGCCAATGATCCGGGCGGCAGGAATCGAATGGAGCTGCTGCGGCGGTTTCTGGATTCGGCGCGCGACTGGAACTACGGGGAACAGGAGAAACCCAGGCTGAATGTGGTGATCGATGGCGATTTATCCGATCGGTCAACCCTCCACGGCAGACTCAAGCTGACCGCTCCCAAGGTGGAGAAAAACGGACACGTATTGGAGAAAATCTCGGCTGAAGCGGAGTGGAACGGCACGCTGTTGACGGTGACCTCGATGAAGGCCACGGACCAGCGCGGCACCCTCGATGCACGACTGGACTTTGACATGAATGGACGTGAAGGCCGCTTTGGAGCGACTTCCACCCTGGATGCCACCCACCTGCTGCAGTCATGGTTCGCCATGCCGGAGATCAACGAGGTTTCCTTTGCCGGAGAGCAAAGGCTGGAGGGCTCCGGCGAGTTCAAACTGGTCGATGGAGGCCCCCCTGTCATCAAGCTCACCGGACAGGCCTCGTGCAAGGCGCTGCTCATCAAGGGCGTGCCCTTCGACTCCTTCGAGAGTTCGTTTTCATGGACGGGAGGTGGTCTCTATTTGCGGGACATGAAGATCGCCCGAAGGGACGGACAGGCCACCGGCAAGCTGCTGGTTCAGGATCGCTACGTCCGCCTTGCCGTGCATACGAATCTGCCGATCGACGTGGGACGCCCGTTCTTCGTGAATCACCCCTTCGGTCTGGTGCTCAAGGATTTCGGATCCACCGAACGCACCCGCGAGGAGACGGAGTTGGAGTTCGCATTTGACCTCGACAATCCGCGTTCGTGGATCTGCACCGGTCATGCAAAAATGGACCATGGAAGCTATCGGGGCATCCCGGCGGTGACGGCACAAACCGATTTCTCACTCAATCACGATGAACTGGATTTCAGGAACGGCAGTGCCGAATTCGATTACCGTGCCTATCCGATGCAACAGGCGCATGACGGCTCCAAGGTTGGCCCGGTAAAGGTCAAGCGGGTGCGGTATGATGCGGAATCCGACCTGGTCGAACTGGTGGGAGTGGAGGGAACCATCTGGCCCGCACCGGTGTTGAGGATGTTTGCCAAGGACGTGGCGGACCACCTGGAAACGTATCGGTTTCATCAGCCCCCGTCCTTGGTGGCAAACGGGGTGATCGACACCAAGCCGAAGGGTCGAACCGATCTGCACGTTGTCTTCAAGACGGACAGCCCTGCGGACTATGAGTTTCTTGGCGAAACCCTGGTTCTCGCGGCACCCTCCGGCGAGGTGCGCGTCCAGGGCAACCGGGTGAGTGTCGCCAATCTCGGGTTCTCGGCATTCGGTGGGCCGGTGAAGGCTAGCCTCGTGAGCGCTCCCTCGAAGAATGGTGCCGGGGAGCTCACCGGCGAGTTCAGTTGGACCAAGCTTTCCTTCAACGAGATCGCGGCAAGATATGGATTCGAGACCCGGAGCGGTGGAAGGGTGACCGGAAGGATCGAGTTCAGCACGCTTCTCAATGCCCTCGATACCATGAACGGAAAAGGCTTGGTAGGCCTTGAGGATGGCGAACTCTTCTCGGTGCCGATTTTCGGTCCGCTTTCCCCCCTGGTGGCCGGAATCCTCGCCGACAAAAGGGCCGGATTCCAGAAGGCGGGCGATGCCTTTTGCACCTTCACCATCCGGGATGGAGTCCTGCGCACCAACGATTTCAAGACGGCGACTCCCTCCATGGTCTTCACTGGCGATGCGAAGATCGATCTTCCCAAGCTGATGATTGACATGACCATGCGCATGAACGCCCGGGGCCTGTTGGGCATCATCACCCTGCCGCTGCGACCGTTCTATGGACTGTTCCAGTTCCGCGGCGAGGGCCCCCTGAAGAAGCCGACTTGGGAGAACGTCATGTTCACCTCCCCGCCAGAAGATCAGAAGGACCTGCTTCTGAATCCCCCCAAGGCAACCATCATCGAGGAGAACTGAAGGCGGAGTTGAATGAAGTGATGCCTTGCGCCTGCCTCACCCAAGTGCCAAGGTTTCCCTGCTTCGGGAACGACCGCGCTCCCGCGAACAATCAACCACGCCCCATCATGTCAGACGCATCCGCCACCCCTAACGCACTCGATCCCGAGGCTGGATTCACCCATGCTCCATCCATCGGTCAGGCCGCCAACGACCTGCGCGCCGCCGCCGGGGAAAAGGCCCGCGAGCTCGTGAATACGGCCTCTGAACAGGCAACGGTGCTCAAGGATCGCACCGTGGAGACCGCCCACCACCTTCGCGAGGTCGCAACCGAAAAGGCCAGCCACCTCAAGACAGTGGCCTCTGAGAAAGCCGAGGCCTTCAAGAGCGCTGCTTCCGAAAGAGCCCAGCAGCTGCGGACAGCCGCCACCGAGCAGTGGCAGGACGGCCGTGAGAAGGCCAGGGAACTCCATATCACCACCGAGGACTACATCCGTCAGCATCCGACCAAATGCGTGCTCGGAGCCCTCGGCGTGGGTTTCCTCGTCGGTTTGATTGTCCGCCGCTAAACGTCAGCCGTGGACCCAGAAACCGAGGCCCCCAACGAAGCCCCTCCTGCCAACTGGCGGGAGGCGGTCGCGGACTTGTTGTCGGCGCGCATCGACCTGATCCGGCTTGAGGCCGGCCAGGCCACCGCCGAGGGCGCCAGGAAAGCTGTCGCCCTGGCCGTGATGGCGATCTCCGTCACCTTCACCTGGGCACTGGTCCTTGTCGGCCTCATTCCCTTGATCTCCGAATCATTCGGAATCAAATGGCCGCTCATCGCCTTGGGTGCGGCGGGACTGCACCTCTTCGTGGCCCTGCTCATGCTATCTAGAATCCGCCGACAAAGCACGCCAGCATTCCCAATCACCCGAAAGGAATTTCAACGCGACCGCGAATGGTTCAGAACACTCAAGCCCCCGCAGTAAACGAACTCCTGCGGCGCAGCCAGCTCGCCCGCGAACGCCTCAGCGTTGACCTTGACGAGTTCAAGCACCGCATCGACGTGCCGGGCCGGCTCAAGGACTCCTTGCAAAGCAATCCCACAGGCTGGATCGGTGGAGGTCTTGTCGCAGGATTGCTGGCCAGCCTCGCCATCCGACGGGGAAAGCCAGCCCCGGAAAAGAAGCGCCGATCGGGCATTGCCGGGCTCGCCCTGACCGCCGCCGGCGCGGTGGCCCGCCCCATGCTGAAGGCTTGGCTGGGCAACAAGCTGCGCGACACCCTCGCCGCGCGAAACGAAAACCATCCCCCTTTCGGGCAAGGTTGATCTTCCGCCTTCCCAAACCCATTTCGACACGCTTCAACAACCGCCGACATGTCCGAACACCACGTACTCGATCACGTTGACCAATACCTCCAACTCGGCCGCGACTACGATTGTTCGGACGTTCACCTCGCCACCGCCTATCCGCCAGCCTGGCGGCGCTTCGGGCAATTGAGCCCGATTTGGGAAGACCACCCTCCGCTTTCGGCCCCGGATGCCGAGCGATTGGTGAAATCCTTCCTCGGAGAAAAGGAATGGAACCGCCTCCAGGAGCACGGTGACGTCGATTTCGCCTACTCCAACGCCGCAGGCCGATATCGCGCTTCAGTCGTCAAACAACGCCTTGGCTACGACATGGTGTTCCGGATCATCAATACCTCGATCCGGACCATGGAGGAAATCGGACTTCCGATGGAGCACATCCTGCCCCTCACCCGCTACCAGAATGGACTCATTCTCGTGACGGGATCCGTCGGCTCCGGCAAGTCCACCACCCTCGCTGCCCTGATCGATTTCATCAACCGGGACCGCGACGATCACATTCTGACCCTCGAAGATCCGATCGAATACGTGTTCGACTCCAAAGGCTGCCACGTGAACCAGCGTGAGGTCCACAAGCACACCGACTCCTTCGCCAGGGCCCTCCGTGGTGCCCTCCGTGAAGATCCGGACGTGATCATGGTCGGAGAAATGCGCGACCTCGAGACCATCCAGCTCGCCCTCACCGCTGCTGAAACAGGCCACCTTGTCCTCGGAACCCTGCACACCGGAAACGCCCCGCGCACACTCGATCGTGTTCTCGACGTTTTCCCCACCGACCAGCGTGGTCAGATCCGCATCATGGTTTCCGAGTCCCTCCGTGGCATCCTTTCCCAGCAGCTCGTTCCGCGGGCAGATGGAACCGGACGTGTCATGGCCATGGAGCTCCTCGTCAACTCGCCCGCCGTGGCGAACTGCATCCGCGAGGGCAAGACCTTCATGCTGCCCGGCGTGATGCAGACCGGCAAGAACGTCGGCATGGTGACCATGGACGAATCCCTGCGCAAACTCTACATCCAGGGACTCATCACCCAACAAGAGGCCATGTATCGCTCTGAGGACAAGAACCAGATGCGTGACTTCTTCAAGTCCTGAGTCCCCTTCCCTCCCTCACTTTCCTTTCTCCGAAAACTCCCCTTCTTCATGGCCCAGATCGACGCGCTCTTCACTTACCTCGTCCAAAACCGGGGCTCCGACCTACACCTTTCCGAAGGCCAGCCTCCAAAGGTCCGGGTTCACGGCTCCATCGTTCCCGTTCCCGACCAGCCTGTCCTCGAAGGAGAATCCTTTCGCAATTTGCTGGCGGAAATCTGCGATCCGAAGGCGTTTCAGAAATACCTCGAATCCGGCGACCTCGACTTCGCCTACGCGATGGATGAGGAGTCCCGCTTCCGTTGCAACTACCTCAAGCAGAGCAACGGCCTTGGAGCGGTCTTCCGCTTGATCCCAACGGAAATCGCCTCGCTGGAAGCCCTCGGCGTGCCACCGCAGGTGAAGGAGTTCGGCCACATGCGCTCCGGTCTCGTGCTGGTCACCGGCCCCACCGGTTCCGGCAAGTCCACCACCCTCGCGGCGCTCCTCGACTACATCAATATCAACTTCAACCGACATATCATCACCGTCGAGGAGCCGATCGAGTTCGTTCACCGCAACAAGCGCTCGATCATCACCCAGCGTGAGGTGCCGATCCAGACCCCCTCGTTCGCAGACGGCCTCCGCGCCGCGCTCCGTGAGGACTCCGACATCGTCCTCGTCGGAGAAATGCGCGATCTGGAGACCATCTCGCTCGCCCTCACCGCAGCGGAAACCGGACTCCTGGTCTTCGGCACCCTGCACACCAACAACGCCCGCAAGACCGTTGACCGCATCGTGGACGTCTTTCCGGCCGACCAGCAGTCGCAGGTCCGCACCATGCTCGCCGCCTCCCTCCGCGGGGTGGTTGCCCAGCTTCTTTGCAAGCGGGTGGACAAGCCCGGCCGAACCGCCGTTCACGAGATCATGTTCGCCACCCCCGCCGTGGCCGCCATCATCCGCGAAGGTGCCACGCAGAAGCTCTTTGACGTCATCACCGGCGGCAAGGCCGAAGGCATGCAGTTCATGGACGAGTCCATCTGGAGCAAGCT
Source organism: Verrucomicrobiaceae bacterium (assembly GCA_027487355.1). Lineage (GTDB taxonomy): Bacteria > Verrucomicrobiota > Verrucomicrobiia > Verrucomicrobiales > Akkermansiaceae > Luteolibacter. The sequence continues at coordinate 858 of JAIYDT010000031.1, read as the reverse complement.
GCGGGAGGGAATGATCTCTCCTCAGGAAGCCTACATGAAGGCCATCGACAAGACCCGCTTCAAGAAGTTCCTGCCTGCTGAACTGGCTCATCTCGGAGATGCTTCCGGCGAGAGCCCTCTTGAGCATTGAGCTGCATCAGCCTCCGGCGGCCTGTCCCACCGGCCAACGTGGACCATGCCCCGGCATTCCAGGGAGGATGAAAACCAGCCGGGTCAGCTCGGTCGGGCCCTCACTTCCCCGTCAGCGCCGCATCCTTCAATACCTCGGAAATCCTCGGCTCAAACTCCGCCGAGGACGTCAGACGTGATGCCACGACGGCGCAGGACTCGGAGAGCGAAGCAAACGAGGGAGCTTGGCCGCCTTGGCCGCCCACGACCTGTTCGGCTTCCTGGTTAGCATCCAAAGTTCAACTACAGTCATAAATACATCGACTGAAATCTCGAAAGCACAAGCTGGCCATTTTCATCAAAGAGAAGCCAGCACCGCAACTGATGAGTCCCATAAAACATACCCGGAACCTCGCCACGCGTTTGAAAGCTGACATCTATAACTGATGACGCACCTTTCACGTCGTCATAGGTCACGCCAGTCCCCCAGAGATTATACGCGAACTCGCGTAAATTCCGCTTGTCTGACTCGATCAATGGGACATCGGAAAAGCTTCGATTGGCCGATTGCAGCCAGGTAATGGCGCCCAGCTTGTTCGACGCGTGTTCTGAAAGGCTGGAGCGGATGTCTTCATCGCTTGGACCAGAACGGTTTGCTAGAAAGATGAGAAACGCAATCAGGAAGACGACCAACAAGGGCGCGCCGACAACGATACCTGCGATCTTGAAGACTGTTTTCATGACCGGACG
>JAIYDT010000106.1 GCA_027487355.1 Verrucomicrobiaceae bacterium | reverse complement strand
GAGATCCCACGGCTGAAGGGCGAGTTCCTGTGGTCGCAGTTCGTCGCGGCGAAGCGCTCCGGTGCGTCAATGATCTACGTCGCGATGTTTGACGAGGTCGATGAAGGCACGGCGATTTTCAAATGCACCAACGACGTGCCGGTGGGAGAGGGTGTGAAATTTCTCAGCTATGACAGCCTGCCGAGCGACCACTATCTCAAGCTAACAGGTGCTGGAGGAAGGCTTTTGCGCGGAGAAATTCCGGTGACAGACGCGATGCCGCCACTGGAGCGGAAATGAGCGGCGTCAGGCTCCACTCAGATCCAGAAGCTTCGCGAGATTCGAGCCGCGACTGACCGCGACGACGCCATCTCCGGCTTGCAGAACGGTCTCGCGACCGGGCCTCAATTCGGTGCCACCTCCTTGGCGATGCAGGGCGACGACGATGACAGAACCGGAGTGGAGCCCTTCGAGTTCTCCAATGGTCTTTCCAACAAAGGGCGAGTACTTCGGTATCACGGCTTCCTCCAATTCGAGCCCGAGGTCGCTGAGTTTTTCCTGAAGATTGAGGGACTTCTCAGAGTCATTGATGAGCTCGGAGGCTTCTGGAAACAGGATCAAATGGCTGATGCGCTCGGCCCCGATGTGGGCGGGCAGGACGACGCGGTTGGCACCGGCTTGGAGGAGCTTTCTTTCTGTCGAAGGATCCTCACCGCGTGCAATGATCGTGAGGTCGGCATTCAGATCTCGGGCGCTGAGGGTGATGAAGACATTGCTGGCATCGGAGGGCAGCACGGTCGCAAGCACGGCGGCACGGATGACACCGGCCTCGATCAGGACGGATTCCTCGGTCGCCTCCCCTTCCAAGGTCAGGTAGCCGGCCTCGCGGGCGGACTCCAGGCGCTTCGGGTCCTTGTCGATGATGATGAAGGGCCGTTGACCGGCCTTCAAATCGGCGGCGACCATCCGGCCGATGCGTCCGTAGCCACAGATGATGGCGTGTTGGTTCAGTTTTTTCAATTCGGCACTCATGCGTCGGTCTCCCAGGGCTCGGCGGATCTGTCCTTCCAGAAGAACCTGGACGAACGCACCGCTGACAAAAATCACGCTGAAACAACCGAGGGCGATGAGCCCCATGGTGAAGCCCCGCAGGCCCTCCTCCTGGATCGGCCGGACCTCGCCGTAGCCGACGGTGAAGATCGAGATCACCACCATGTAGATCGAGTCTGACCAATCCCAGCCCGCCACGCGGTAGCCGACAATGCCCACGACCATGATCAAGGCCATGAAGGCCAGGCCATAGACGAGATTGCGGGTCGGAGCGGTCATTTCAGGAACGCCGCCCACTCCGCATCTTGCATACCATCTGCGGGGAAATCTCCGCCGCCTTGGGCTTCGAGCCTGGTTGAGAATCCACGTGAATGAGAGGTCCGGGCAGTTCCTATTCAGCCTCTGAGATCCAGGGAAATCACTGGGCCGCCTTGAAACGCTTGAGGCGATCGCGGATCAGGTCGGCATTGAGCCGGTCGGCCTCATCAAGAGGAAAGCCCTGCCAGCAGATTTTCCCGGAGGGGTCGATCAGGATGACGTGTGGGATGCCGGAGATTCCGATGGCGTTCTTCGTGGTCGCCTTGGTGTCGACCGCATTGAAATACTCGATCACATCCTTTTTCATGCCGCGCACGGTGCTGGCCTTTTCATCGGAAATCCCGATCACCACCAGGTCGTCGGGAAACAGTTTGGCGAGTTCATTGAGCTCCTTGATCGCCGCGCGACACGGGCCGCACCAGGTTGCCCAGAAATCGACGAGGACGAACTTGCCCGCCGTCTCGGGCTTGGCGGAGATCCATTCCTCCACGACGAGTTCCGGCGCCTTCATGTTGTGCAGGGACTTCTCGGCGTAGAGTTTCTTCGCGACCGGAGTGCCCCAGTCCACTTCCTTCCACTCCCGCTTCACGGCCTTTTCAACGGCAGGCGCTGCAGGAGCCGCCGGACCCGCCGGGCTTGTGTCGGACCTGGCTGGCTCGCATGCGCAAAAGGCGAGAAAAGACATTAGGCGAAGAGTCATCGAATGATTCATGCAGGAAGTGGGTTGGACAAAACGATCAAGGACGCTGTCCCGAAGACTTCATTCCGGCAAGCATGACCACCTGCCCGCAATGGCTTCATCGGGCCAAGGTCGTGCCTCACGGCAGTCCGGACCGCACCCGATACAAGCCGGACGCAGCGGAGTTGTTCAGCGTCCGAACCACGGTGGAGCCGGTGCCGCGAAGGGCTGGAAGGACCGTTTCCCAGAAATCACCGGGCACGACGTAGTGCTGCACGCTGTAGAGTCGGTCTGCGGAGGTGGGATAGGAAATGGTTCCGTTCACCAAGCCCGTGCGGGTGTAGATGGCTTGGAAGACCGAAGATCCGGAAAGTGGATCGGTGGCCCCAAGATACTCGGCGAAGTTCGATTGACCGTCGCCATCGAAGTCCATGTCCCGTTCTCCGCGACCTGCGTTGATGTCCGCGCTGCCGAAGGTATCGACCATCCACTTGTAGTAGGCGCTGTCCTCGGCAAAGGCGCTGCCGATCGACTGCTGGCCGGCTCCATTGAAGTGGAGGTTGTCCGCCTTGAGGCCGAACTCATCGGTGCTGAAGATCGAGGTGCGCGGATCCGCCGCCGCCACGGCGTCCTCGGCGCTACGGACGAGGTTGAGTTGGGTGCTGTCGAGGTTGGTCTGCTGGCTGGAAAGTCGAGCGATGACGAAGGGCAGCGAGGCGCCATAGGTCGCGCGGACGTCGGCGATGAAAGCTGTTAGATTCGCCTGATAGAGGGACGCCGAACCGGAGACCGCGTCGGATTCGCCTTGCAGCCACACCATCGACTGGAGATCCACCGTAGCATCCGGATAGGCTGCGGTCAGTGCGGCGAGTCCCTGGGTGACGGTTTGCTGAAAGGTCACGTATTCCGCCCCATCGCCCGTGGTGGTGGCATTGCCGCCTGCCTTCCAGTCGGTCTTCAGGTCAGTGCCGCCGTTGGCATACTTGATGATGGCCACGCGGGTGCCGGACTCGCCTTTGTAAAGATCCGCCAGGCGACGACCGAGAAGGATTTCCGGCCCAGTCTGCGCGGTCTCGGAGAGGCCGGGGCGAAGGGTGGTTAGGGTCGGGCTGCCACCTTCGATCTTGTAGAAGAAGCTCACATCATGCTGGGCCAGTTGCAGGTTTCTCGGACTGGTGGGAAGCTCGGCCAGCAAGCTCCGGCCATCCGCATTCGATTGCCCGCCGAGCAGGACGACGCGCAATTTTGTGATCGTCGCGGGCGGTTGCTCTGCGGCGTAGAGATCATTGACCTGGCCGGCGGAGAGAGCCGAGTTGTAGACGTGGACCTCGTCGAGCGAGCCCTGGAAATTGTAATGCAGCGAGGTCGTCGGATAGGCCTTGCCGATGGTGTCAATGGCGAAGGCGGTGTTGCCGGTGAGCGTCTGTGTGAGTTGCCCGTCGAGGTAGAATGCGAGGCTGCCCGCACCGTCCGCGACCAGGGCGTAGTGATGGAGCAACTGGTCCTTGGGCGCGGTGAAATCGAGAGTGGTGGCGTTGGAGGATCGGAATCGAAGGCCGGTGAAGGAATCGTTCAGCCAGATGAAATCGGAGGTATTGGCAGCGGTTCCCATCACCATGCCCTTGTCCGTTCCCAGCGAACCACGACGCGCCCACCATGAGGTCGACCACGCGGACGTGGCGCTGTAGCCACCGGGGTTGGTGAGGGTCACATAACTGCCGTCCGCGCCATCGAGTGAAAGCGCACCCGCGCCTTTGGCGATAGAGGCCGAATCGCTGGTGATGGCTGCGGCTCCCACGGCCGTGCCGCCATTTCCCGCGCCGCTGCTGTCGGAGAAATCCGTATCATAGCGATGATGGAATCCGGCATAGGCTGGGACGTAGTTCGGATCGTTGTTGGTGTAGAGCGCAGAGACCTTGGTGGCGGTGAGGGCCTCGTCGAAGATCCACATTTCATCGATCTGGCCGTTGAAATCGAAATCGTTCGCTGTGGTGTAGGCCTCTCCGATGGTATTGGACGTGAAGCCGGTCTGCTTGCCAGTGGCTGCGCTCACGAAGGACCCATCGACATAGAACGACACCGTCGTCCCCGAGGCGACGACCGCGTAGTGATGCCAATTCGTATCATCAGTTGCCACGAAATCCGCTTGCCTTGGGGCGGTGCTGTCGCTGCTGCGCCAACGAAAGCCGGTGCGCCCTGAGGCCTGATCGGACAGCGCCATGAAGAAGTTGGTATTGTTCCGGTCACCCACGACCATGTCAAACTGCGCAGCCTGACCGCTGTCTCCCGCCGATTTCCTGGCCCAGAACGCATAGCTGTAGGAAATTCCTGAGCTGAAGGTCTTGTCAGGGATCGCGACGTAGTCCCGCTCCGCGTGCAGGGTCAAGGCACCTCCGCCGAACTTGTAGGCGCCGCTGGTGGTGGTGATGCCGGAGTTCCCGAGAGTCCCGACATCGTTGAGAGTGCCGTTGCGGGCACTGCCGGCCGTATCGTCATAGCCGGAATCGAAGGGATAGTGAGCCCAGACACCCGCCTGGCTGAAAGCTGACGTGAGCAGGGCAAGAGCCAGACCAAGCTGAGCTGATTTTGATTGGGATGGCCTCATGGTGATTGGGTTTCCCATTCACTACCTCAGTGGTGAGGTCATGGGAAACATCCTCTTTCAAAAAGACAAAAGAGTTCTTCGCGAACGTCCCATCGCGCAAATCCTCCGGGCGACGGGTTGGAAGACGTCAGGATGATGGGATATTTCACGAGGCGAACTTCCAGGCCGGCTTCCAATCCTTCGGCAGCTTCTCTCCCTTGAGCGCGGCACGGATCATTTCGATCGGGATCGGGCCTTCCCGGAGGACGCGGTCATGAAACTCGCGCGGGCTGAGTTTTCCTGGACCAGTGAGTTCACGGAACAGAGAGCGGAGTTGGAGCCCGCCGGTCATGTAGGCAGCCTGATAGAGCGGTCCGTAGCTGTCACCGATGTAACGCCGGACCTCGGAGGTGGCACCGGCGCGTTCGTGGCCGACTCGATCACCGAGGAAATCAATCATCTCGTTCGGGGTCATTTCCCCGAGGTGGAACTTCAGGCTGACGATCACGCGTGCGCAACGGTGCATGCGCCAGAACAGGGCACCGACCTTCTCCTCGGGGGTTGAGGCATACCCGAGATCCCAGAGCAGCATTTCCCAATGCAACGCCCAGCCCTCGACGAGGAACGGCGTGCCAAACATCTGCCGCTGGGTGGAGTAGCGGCTGGCCATGAAGCCCTGCAGATGGTGACCGGGGATCAGTTCGTGCGGCGTGACGATGTGCAGGAAGGCGGCGTTGTTGCCGCGCATGCTCATCAGCTTTTCCTCGTGGGACATGGATTCGTTGGCATAGGCGACCTGGATGTTCGGCCTACTATAGGCGGCGTAGGGAAGGGTCTTTTGAAGCTCCTCACCGACCATCGAAATTCCCCACGTTTCCTCGGCCAGCCTGGGGATCGTGACGAGGTCCTTCTCCTTCAGAAAGCGGATCGATTCCTCCGCCTCCGCCTGGGCGACCTTCCCCTGCCCGCCCGGCGCGGCGTGCTGGGACTTGATCCTGGCGAGAGCTTCCTTCCGATCCTTGCAACCCATCGCGGCGGCGGCCTTCTCCATCTCGGCCTCGCACCAGACAAATTCCTTGTTGGCGACGGCAAGCAACTCGTCGGCGGGTAAAGCCATCATTTCTGCTGCGAGTTGGTCGGACAGCGCCTGCCTGCCGATGGGATCGCCGATCAAGGGGTCTCCGGGCTCCCCTTTCAAGCCCGCGAGATCCTTGCGGAAAAAGGCCGCCGTGGTTTCGAGTTCCTTCTTGAGCTCGCCCTCGGGCTGGCGCATCCACCAACCGAACTCGGGCTCGAATCCATCGTAGTAGGAAAACCATTGTTCGAGCTTTCCAGCGAGTTGATCCAGCACCTGGGCGGTTCTAACAGCCAGAATCGGGCTCACCTTCGGGAGCGTGGGATGCTCGGGATCGAGCTTCTTCCTCAATGCCTTCAGGTCCCCGGCGGCCTGGGCCAGAATCCCGGCCGACTTTTCCGGATCGAGGTTCTGCTTCGCCGAGCGATCGCCGAGCAGCTCCTGCACAGGGCCGAAAAAACCGATCAGCGGCTCCATTTCCGCGCGCCTGGACTTCTGGAGTGCCAGACTCTGCCTCGACTCGATCAGATGGGTGTGCAGAAGATGCCAATCGATCCGCGCGGCCGGAGTCAGGCTGTCAAACTTCAGCTCATCGAGCCGCTTCAGCCATTGCTCGAACAACTGATCCTTGCGCGTGAGATCTGCAAGCGAGCCAGGTACGTCGCGGATGATAAATAGGTCGGTCTGGTCGGCGCGGTATTCGGCGATGAGGGAATCGATACCCTCGCCTTTCAACGCAGCCATCGACAGCACCGCCACCAGCCAAACGGAAAAACCCAGACGCTTCATCGCGTTCATCTGAAGCGGACGCTGACCAGCCGCAAGCACGAACGTTTCATTTCAACCGAACGCCCCCGTGATGTAGTCCTCCGTCCGCTTTTCACGCGGGGCCTGGAACATCTGGCTGGTGTTGCCGTATTCGATCAGCTCGCCGAGATAGAAGAGGGCCGTCTGGTCCGAGCAGCGGCTGGCCTGGGCGAGGTTGTGGGTGACGATGACGATGGTGTAATCGTTCCTCAGCTCCAGCAACAGCTCCTCGACCTTGAGGGTCGAAAGCGGATCGAGGGCCGAGCAGGGTTCATCGAGCAGGATGATGTCGGGCTTCGCCGCGATGGTGCGGGCGATGCAAAGGCGCTGCTGCTGGCCGCCTGAAAGGCCGAAGGCGCTTGTCTTGAGGCGATCCTTCACATCGTCCCAGAGCGCCACAACGCGGAGGCTATGCTCCACCTTTTCATCGAGAGCCTTGCGGTTCGTTTCGCCATGGATGCGGAGGCCGTAGGCGATGTTGTCGTAAATTGACTTCGGAAAGGGATTCCACTTCTGGAACACCATGCCGACGCGGCGGCGCAGCACCTGGAGATCGAGGTCGGGCCGTGAGATGTCGATGCCACCAATCCTGATCGAGCCACCGGTGATGGCCGCACCGGGAATGCGGTCGTTGATGCGGTTGAGGCAGCGCAGCAGGGTCGATTTCCCGCAACCGGACGGTCCGATGAAGGCGGTGATCTGGTTGGCGGGGATCGAGAGGCTGACGCCGTGGATCACCTCCTTCGTGCCGTAGCTGAAGCGGAGGTTTTCGATCTCGATTGCGGGGATCGCGGGTTGAACGGAGTCGCTTACCATTTCATTTTCGCGCGGACGCGGTTGCGCAGCACCACGGAGGCTGCGGAAAACAGAAAGATCATCAGGAGGAACACGAACACCGACCCGAACTGGGCGCGTTCGGTGTACTCAGAGGTCGGGATCTTCAATGCCAGCGTGTAGATGTGGTAAGGAAGGGCCTGCACCTGGCCTGTTAGAACGCCAAGCGGACTGCCCACCCCTTCCCACGGCAGGTCATCCTTCGCCGCCACGGCAGCGGTGAACATGATGGGAGCAGTTTCACCGGCTGCACGCGCCAGCGAGAGCACGGATGAGGTCAGGATGCCAGGCATGGCGAATGGCAGCACCGACTTGCGGATCGTCTGCCATCGGGTCGCGCCGAGGGCCAGCGAGGCCTCACGAAACCCCTGCGGCACGGCTTTCAAACTCTCCTCCGAGGCGGTGATGATCACCGGCAGGATCATGCAGGCCAGCGTGGCGGCTCCGGCGATCAGCGAGGATCCCCAGCCCTCGAAGCTCAGGTGCGTGAAGCCAAGTGGAATGGCCAGCAGCGAGCGGTCGGCCGGGGTATCTGTTAGAATCGGAGCGGCCAGCACGAACACCGCGAAACCAAACAGGCCGAACACGATCGAGGGCACACCCGCGAGGTTCAGGATCGCAAGGCGGACCCAGCCGATGAAGCGACCCTGCTTCGCATACTCGCTGAGATAAATGGCGGCAGAGACCCCGAAGAAGAGCGCCATCATCACACTGAGAAGGGTCAACAGCACGGTGCCGACGATCGGTCCGGCGATGCCGCCACCGCAGTAGGAAAAGGTCTGCTCGTTGAAGACAGCATCCGTGCCGTGGGAGCTCTTCCATTGATGGAACTCCGACGCCGGAAGCTGATGACGGATGCCTTCCGCATCGTCGAAGACGTGCAGCGTCTCCGTCTTCTTCGTCAGGAAGTCCATGTTCACGAAGGGAGCCTCCTTCTTGAAGAACACCGGCGCGCCATCCCAGATCATGCGCCCGAAGATCATCAGGGCCACGGCGATGACCGCCCAGGTCATGCCACCGAGGAAGGTCTTCACGATCCCTTCGGCGATGCCCTTCCGATGCACGCCGCGACGAATCAGTTGTTCCGGATTTTTCATCGGGGGTCAGTGCTGGCTGATGCGAAAGCGACGGAGCAGGCGCTGCGCCGTCCAGTTGATGGCGAGGACGATCACGAAAAGGAGGATGCCGACCACGAACAGCGCGCGGTAATGGACGCTGCCGAAGGGGACCTCGCCGAGTTCCTGGGCGATGATGCCGGTGAGCGTGTGTGCGGGCTGGAAGACCGTGCCAATGCCGTCGGTGAAATCCGGGATCTGGATCCGGTTTCCCGCCACCAGGAGGACCACCATGGTTTCCCCGATCACACGACCGAGCCCCAACAGAACGGCCGCCAGGATCCCGGAAATGGCGGCTGGCACAATCACGCGGAAGATGGTCTGGAGTTTCGAGGCTCCGAGGGCATCGGATGCTTCGGCGAAGGCGGCCGGCACATTGTTGATCGCATCTTCGGAAAGCGTGAAGATGGTGGGAATGGCCATCAATCCGAGCAGACAGCCTGCCGTGAACATGTTGAGCCGCTGCTGGATCGGGAAACCCGGAATCCATGAGAGGGAGTCCAGCGTGGAGACCTCCTGAAGCAGCGTGCCGAGGACCGCGATGCCCACGAAACCGAGCACCACCGAAGGGATCGCCTGGAGGAACTCGATCGTCGGTTTCACAAAGCGCTGCTGCCTGGGACCAGCAAGTTGGTTGGTGTAAATCGCCGCCCCCACACCGAAGGGGATCGCGATGGCGAGCGCGATGATCGAGATCATCAGCGATCCGATGAACAGCGGCAGGATTCCATAAATGTCCTGCCATTCGCCACCGGTGATCCAGTCCCGCCCCGAGATGAAACCGGAGATCGTCATGCCGATCCCGACCGGCACGTCGGCCCTCCAGCCCTCAAGAAGTCCGACTGTATCGGCGGTCTCCGCTGCCATGGCCGGGGTCGCGGCCCGGAAGGCCTTCAGATAGCGGTCCGCCTTTTCATCGCTGAGCGACAGCGGGAGCTTTTCGGAAACTTCCGTCAGTCCGGCGGACATTGCGGCGTTGGCCTCCTTGAACTGTGGAATGCGGGCCAGCACGGGAGCCATCGCCGCCGTGAAGTCCACTGGTTCAGTGGTGACGGCAGCTGCGATATCGGCTTCGAGCTGTGACCGGAGATCGGGTTTGGCCGTGCGGGCAGCATCAAGGAGGGTCTGCCGCTTCCTGACCTGAATGCCGTGCAGCACCGCAGCCTCTTTCGTCGCTTTCACGGTATCCGAAGTTTCAGAAACCAAGACATCCAGGGCCGACGAGGAGGATTGGAATGCATCGATGGCATCCCGGAAGGCGATGAGGGGCGCGGCGGAAAGCTCACGCTTGGCCGCGAGCGAGGCCTGAAGCTCATTCGCAAATGCCGGATCGTCCGTGGATAGAGGATCACGCGCGGCGATCTGATCGCAAAGCAACTGCTGTTCGGTTCTCGAAAGATGTGGAGTCGGAGGAAATCCTTTTCCCAATCTACCGGAGAGGGCATCTGCAAGCCTCTTCCGATACTGGGCGGAAAGCTTTTGCAGCAACTCGGGAGTCGGCGGCGAGTTGGACTCCGCATCCGTCACCTGGACGAGTGCATCATGGGCAGGTGCGGTGGCCTCACCGAGGTAATTGACGATCGCTGTGGCTTCCTCCAAGCGCTGCATTTCCTCGCGGCAGTTGGAGTTCACTTGAGCGAAGTAAGCCCGGTTCAGCAGCGAGCCCATTTGCTCGTGGGCGGTCAGGTCCTTGCGGGCAATATCGACGAACTCGAGCCCGGATTTTCGGAAATTCTGAAGCTCCGTCCGATACTCCGGGAAAAATCCGACACCTTCGCGCAGCAGGAACAGGATGATCAACACCAGGATCACGATCGTCAAAGCCGCATTGCCCCCGAAGAAGGCCTTGATCAGGCCCTCGGTACTGCGTCCCCTGCGGCAGAACGGATGGCCGGATGGGACTGGGTTGTGGGAGGTGTCCGGCATGATTGGGGAGAACTGGCAAGCTCGGGAGAAACGGGAGGGAGCGCGATCCCTGAGGATGCTCCGGTGCGGATCCTGTCAAAACGGTCAGATGAATAGGTCTCAGGGATTTGGTACGAATCCGATTTTCTTGGCGATCTCCTCACCTGTCGGACTGGAGGCAAAGGCGACGAATGACCTGGAAAGGGCATCGCCGTTTTGTGGAACATAGAGATAGCAGGCGCGGCTGTAGATATAGGTCCCGGCATTCGCGGCGATGGGCTTGACGCCGTTGATGATCACATTGGTCACACCGGGCGCTTTTGCGAACGCGAACCCCACGTAACCGATGCCATTCTTGTTCCTGGCCACTTCCTGAGCGATCTGCTCGGTGCTGGCCATCTTCAGCGAGCTGCTGGAATAATTTCGCCCCCTCATGGCGAGGGTCTGCCAGTCTCGATATGTGCCGGACGAGGTGTTACGGGTGTAGATCGAAATCGGTCCGGGAGTGCCTCCGACCTCGCTCCAGTCCTTCACCTGACCTGTGAATATCTTGGCGACCTGGTCCTTGGTGAGTGCCTTGATCTGGTTGGACTTGTTGGTGATCACCACCAGCATGTCGTGGCAAACTACGATTTCATTCAAACTCACCCCCTTCGCTCTGGCCGCCGTGATTTCCTCAGGCTTGGCTTTGCGGGAGGACATCCCGATCTGGGCAGTTCCGTTGGCCAGCGCCGGAAAAGCGGTGGAGGAACCCTCGGCGGCGATCTCGAACTTCACGTCCGGATGCATGGACTTGAAGGCTTCGGCAAGCTGTGGGACCAATTTCGCTCCCAAGGTATCGGACCCTTTGATGCTGATGGACTGGGCACCGGCCACCGCGCCAAGGAACGGCACGATCAAGAGCGAGAAGAAGGAGCGGATGATGATTCGCATGAGGAAAATCGAATAAATGTCCGCAAGCTGCACGGCTTCAGGGATGACGGATCCCGAAGTCACGTCCACCGCCTCCGTATGACGAAATTGTCACACAGGGAGCCGATGACCTGCCGCTGGATGGCGCACGGATGGAAAGCGGCCATCCAGATGAAACCTGAAACGAATCGAGCTAGGAATCTGCATTCAGCGAGCCAAGGCCGCGTCCGAACGGGATTTCTTTTTCGTTGCCAGGCCCTTGAGAAACTCCTGGTACTCGACGAGTTCCATCCGACCGTCGTGATGCTCGATGATGGCGGTCAGGCTTTCGACCCAATCACCGGAGTTGAGATAGTGGATCTCGTCCACCTGCTTGTCCTCGGGCGTGTGGATGTGGCCGCAGATGATGCCGTCGCACTTCTTGTGACGGGCCAGTTCCTGGAGTTGGAACTCATAGCGATCGACAAAACTAACAGCCGATTTCACCCGAGCCTTCACCTTCTTGCTGAGTGAAAAGTAATCTTTCCCTCGCCAGGCTCGCCAGCGGTTGTAGAGGCGATTGAAGCTCAGAAGGGCGTCGTAGCCGATCGAGCCGAGCACCGCGAGCCACTTGTAGTTGGTGGAAACGCTGTCGAATCCATCACCGTGGACCACAAGGTAGCGTTTTCCATCCGCCGAGGTGTGGATGTGCTCCTTCGCGAACTCCATGCGCCCGAAGGCCAACGGCAGGAAGCGTTCGAGGATGTCGTCGTGATTTCCCCGCAGGTAGATGACCTCGGTCTTGTCCTTTTCCATCATCTTCAGGACCTTGCGGATGAAGCGACTGTGCTTGCTGCGCCAGCGACCACCACGCCGGAGCGCCCAGCCGTCGATGATGTCACCATTCAGCACGAGCTTCTCACAACGGATGTGCTTGAGGAAATGGACGACCTCGGTGGCCTTGCTATCGACTGTGCCGAGGTGGATGTCGGACAGGAAAAGCGTGCGGCACTTGAACTTCCTGCGTTTCTCCAGAGAGCGGTCCGGTTCCGGTTCTTCGGAGAATCCTGCGAGTCCGGACAGTCGATCTTCAAATGATGAAACGACCTGATCCCAGCCAAGGGATTCGGCGGTGTCGCGGGCGGCTTGGCGGAGGACGGGGTCGTGTCGCATGGCGATGGCTTGATGGGAAAGTTTGAAAAACGAGGTGGCATCGCCCTTCGGAGCCTTGAGGCCGTTCTCCTCATGGCGGACATGGCGGGCCGCAGCGGCATAGTCGTAGCTGACCGTGACCAGACCGCTGGCGAGGCCCTCGAGCAGGACGTTTCCGAAGGTTTCAGTCTCACTTGGAAAAAACAACACGTCGGCCGAGGCGTAGTGGCGGGCCAGATCCTCCCCCACCCGGACGCCCGCGAAATGGACGTGGCGGTGTGAGGTTTCCAGCCGCTCACGGATCGGACCATCGCCCACGACCACGCAGCGCAGGTCCGGCACGGCCTCGACGAGCTGGCGGAAGAGATCCATCGCGAGGTCGAGGTTCTTTTCAGGTGCCACGCGCCCGACAATGATCGCGACCGGACTTTCAGGACGTGCGCCCCATTCGGCGCGGAGGGTCTCGCAGCGCTTCTTCGGGCAGAATAGTGAGGTATCGACCCCGCGCCCCAACAGATGTACGTCTGGAAAACCCTCGTTGCGCAGGGCCTCCACCACTTCCAGAGACGGCGCGAGCGTGCAATTCGCGCGGCTGTGAAAGCGCTTCAAGTAGGCCATCGCCGCTGGCTGAAGACCTCCCAGCCGGTACTGGTCCATGTATTCGTGGAAATTCGTATGAAACCCGGTCGCCACCGGTATGCCGAGGGCCTTTGCCACCTTCACCGCTGAGTTTCCCAATGGGCTCTCGGTGGCCACATAGATGACATCCGGACGCCGCTTCAACCATCGCCTGCGAAGCCTGAAAGGCCCCGGCAGCCCAACCCGCACCTCCTTGTAGCCGGGCAGCGCCAAAGAGGCCGCGACCGTCTCGCCCGGATTCCCTTGGTCACCCGTGCGGATCACATGCACCCGATGGCCGCGCTTGCGAAGTCCGTCGCTGAGTCTTCCGAGCGTCATTGCGACGCCATTCACATCGGGCGGGAAAGTATCCGTCACGAACTCGACTCTCATGGCAAATGTCCGAAGCCCAAGGCCCCGGTGGTTAGGAATACTAAACCATTTCTCCCACACACGACTCACCGCCTTTCGTGTGTCGGTTCCGTCACGAAAGGAAGTGACCAGGGTTCAGTGAAAGTGAGGGGTCAGCGAGACCTTCTCGTTCCTAGCCCCTCAATCCGACTGGACCCTGGCCACTTCCATGGCGGCAAATCGCGAGTCCCAGGACAAGCGACCTTTAGACTTTAAGACTTCGTCACCCGCGCCTACGCTCCGCGCATGTCGTCCAGTTTTGGCCACCTTTTCCGGATCAGCACCTTTGGCGAGTCGCATGGCGGCGGCGTCGGAGTGGTGATCGATGGCTGCCCTCCGGGGATTTCCGTCAATGAATCCATCATCCAGCAGGAACTCGACCGCCGCCGTCCCGGCCAGAGCGAGATCGTCACCCCGCGCAAGGAGGCCGACACCGCTGAGATCCTTTCCGGCCTGCACGATGGAGTCACCCTCGGCACCCCGATCACCATCGTGGTGAAGAACACCGACCAGCGCCCGAACGCCTACGACGAGATGGCCGTAAAATACCGGCCCAGCCACGCCGACTACACCTACGACGCCAAGTACGGCCTCCGCGCCCCGTCCGGCGGTGGTCGCGCCTCCGCCCGCGAAACGATCGGTCGCGTTGCCGCCGCCGCGGTTGCCAAAAAGGTGCTCGACGCCCTCCATCCCGGCATCGAGATCCTCGCCTGGGTCAAGTCGATCCACGACCTCAACGCTACCGTCGATCCGGAAACCGTCAGCTTCGAGACCATCGAGGGCAACATCGTGCGCACCGGCGATCCCGCCATGGTCGAGCCGATGATCGAGCGCATCAAGCAGGTCCGTGGCGAGGGCAACTCGGTCGGCGGCGTGGTCGAGTGCGT
>JAIYDT010000087.1 GCA_027487355.1 Verrucomicrobiaceae bacterium | reverse complement strand
GCGCCCTCCTTGCCCGCGCCACAGCCGCCCGGAATCCTGAGCGCGCCCGGAAATCGCACCCTTGCCGTCGGTTCGCCGCTGAGCCTCACTGTCGCCGTCAGCGGCACGGGCCCGTTCCATTTCCAGTGGCATCGCGGGACGACTCCGGTCGGCACGGACAGCCCCAACCTTGAGATCAGTTCCGTCCAGTCTGCCGACCAAGGTGCCTACACCGTCACTGTCTCCAACCTGCAGGGACAGGTCACCAGCCAGCCGATCGTCGTCACCATCAATCCCGCGCTTGCCGTCAGCACCACCACCTTGCCGGTCGCGAGACAAGGCCGCGCCTATCAGGCATCCCTCAGCGCCATCGGCGGCATCTCCGGCCGCAGTTGGGACCTGGTTTCCGGCATTCTTCCTCCCGGCCTTGCCCTGTCCTCCGAGGGCCTGTTGAGCGGCACGCCCACCGCCCCGGCCATCGCCGATCTCACCTTCCGCGTCACGGACTCCTCCGGTTCCGCCACCCGCAGCCTGACTCTAACAGTTCTGCGGATCGGCGGCTTCGTTTCCGATCCCGACCTCGTCCTTCATTACACCTTCGATGAAGGCTCCGGCAGCCGCATCTGGGACGCCGCGCCCCTTGGAAACAACCACAGCACCGATGTCCCGGGGGCCCACTGGATTCCCGACGGTCGTTTTGGCGGAGCCTATGGACCCTCGAATGCCGCCGACAATCTCAACCGTTTCTTCCCCGCCAACCAGGCCGACCTCGACTTCGACCCTCGCGGCGAACCCTACACGATCTCCGTCTGGGTGCGAACCACGGCCACCAGCGGCTACAACACCATCCTTGGAAAGGACAACGGCATCTCGCCCAACATCCCCCAATACCGCCTGTGGATGGTCAACACCCCGAGCTTCCTCCAAGGCATCAACGGTGCCCAGTTCGGCGGCGCTTTCAATGTCTCCGCCAGTCCCCTCGACAATGGGCAGTGGAATCTCGTGACGCTCGTCAACTACCTCGATGGCGCCACGTGGCGCAGCCGGGTATATTACAACGACGGCACCTCATTCAGTCAGTTCAACACCGGCAGCGGCGGTCGCCAGCCCGGTCTGCTCCGCATCGGCGACACCACCCTCGGTGGAAACTCGTGGCGCGGTCAAATCGACGACCTCCGCATCTACCGCCGCGCCCTCAGCCAGTCGGAAATCGCCGCCCTCTACCAGCCACCGCCCGTCCAAACTTACGAGACCTGGCTCACCGGCCTCGCCAATCCACCCGGTCTCGCCCTGCGCGGCCTCCATGACGACCCCGATCTGGATGGACTGGTAAATCTTCTCGAATACGCCCTCGGCACCCACCCGAACAACCCCGGCAGCCGGGTTGCCCCGGTTCTAACAGAATCCGCGGGTATCCTCTCGCTCCGCTATCCCCGACTTCGGGCAGACCTTGTCTATCAGGTGGAATCCTCGACTGATCTCCAGACATGGAGCAGCGTCGGCGTCACCCAGGACAGCACCACACCTCTCGGTCAAACCGCGACTGCCACCTTCACTCCAAGCCCGCAAGCCACCCGCACCTTCCTCCGTCTCCGCGTCAGCGAGTGAATCGCCAGCTACGGTTTTCCCATTTCCCAGTACTTTACTCATTGATGAGAATCTCAAACATCCGCTCAGGATGGCTCGGGTCAATCAGGGGCCCCTTGCAGTTTTGCGACTGATCGGATTCAATCCGCGCGGCTTTTCGCCGTTCCCTCATGTCCGACTTCACTGAAACCACCTCCGTGTCCTGGTTCGGACGCATCGCCCGCTCGCTCAAGGGGATCCTTGCCGGGATCGTACTGCTGCCGCTTTCCATCGTGCTTCACTCGTGGAACGAGGGCCGGGCAGTCACGACGGCGAAGAGCCTGAAGGAAGGTGCCGCAGCGGTGGTGTCGGTGCAGCCGGATGCGGTGCTTGCGGCGAACGAGGGAAAGCTGATCCACCTGAGCGGCGATGTGCGGACCAGTGAGGAGATCCGTGAGCCCTTGTTCGGTTTGACCGTCGAGGCGCTGCGGCTCAAGCGGGTCGTGGAGATGCATCAATGGAAGGAGAGCAAGCGCTCCGAGACCCGCAAGAAGTTCGGCGGTGGTGAAGAGACCGTGACCCACTACAGTTATGAAAAGGTCTGGTCGGGTGAGCTGATCAAGTCCTCGGAGTTCAAGGAACAGGCAGGCCACGAGAATCCGGCCAGGTTTCCCGTTTCATCGGTCACGACGATCACCCCGCATGCGACCCTCGGGGCTTTCGCCATCCCGGAGACACTTGTCCGCAAGATGACTGGAGATTCGCCGGTGAGACCGACGGAGGAATGCCTCAAACAACTCCCCAACGAGATGAAGGCGAAGTTGAACGGAGAAACCATCTATCTCGGAGCGAACCCTGAAGCGCCGGCGATTGGCGATGCCCGCGTGAGTTTTCAGGCGCTGATGCCCGCTCCGTTCAGCTTCCTCGCCCAACAGCAGGGGAACTCACTCGCACCCTATCAGACCAAGGCCGGTCGCGAGATCGAACGGGTCGATTCAGGGAATCTCAGCGCCGAGCTGATGTTCCAGCGCGCGGAATCCGAGAACACCGCGCTCACCTGGGGGCTTCGTCTTGCAGGTTTCTTCGTCATGCTGATCGGCTTCTCTCTGTTGCTTAATCCACTCAAGATCCTGGCCGATGTGGTGCCGTTCATCGGCAGCATTGTTGGATTCGGAACGGGATTGATTTCCTTGATTCTGGCATTCGTCGGATCAGTCATCGCCATCGCCGTGGCCTGGTTGGCGGT
>JAIYDT010000515.1 GCA_027487355.1 Verrucomicrobiaceae bacterium | reverse complement strand
CAGCTCAAGGACGGTTCGTTTCCCGATCGCTACGGCGACTCCACCGGCATCCCCTCCCTCGTCGGCATGGCGATCCTTTCCAAGGGCCACCTCCCCACCGAAGGGCCCCACGCCGAAGCCCTCACCCGCTGCATCGACTTCGTCCTCGCCAACCAGCGAGAAAACGGACTCTACGAGAAAGGCAACGGCGGCAGCGGCCCGATGTATGCCCACAACATCTCCACGCTCTTCCTTTCCGAGGTCAGCGGCATGGTCGATCCGCAGCGGCAGAAAAAAATCGAACAGACCCTGCCAAAAGCCCTCGCCCTGATCCTCCGCGCCCAGGCTGTTAGAAAGGACGATCGCAACAAGGGCGGCTGGCGCTATCATCCCGGCTCGACCGACAGCGACACCTCTTGCAGCGGCTGGGCCCTGATGGCACTGCGTTCCGCCAAGCTCAATGGGGCGCCCGTCCCTGACGCCGCCATCAACGATGCCGTCTCCTACCTGCGCCGTCACCAGGACAAGGAGCGCGGCTGCTTCGGATACTCCGGCGATGAGGATCACGCCCGATCGCTCACCGGCATGGGTCTGCTTTGCCTCGAACTCTGCGGCCGCCACGGCACTCCCGAAACCACCCTTGCGGCCGATTTTGTGCTGAAGCAGTTCCGCAGCTTTCCCGGCGACCAGTTTGAGTTTTACGCGAACTACTACGCCGCCCAAGGCATGTTCCAGATCGGCGGCCGCTACTGGAGCGAGTATGCCCCTTGGATGTACGAGACCTACTTGAAAAAGCAGGACAACGACGGCTCGTGGGAAAGCCGCGAGGCCGGTCGCGTCTATGGCACCTCGATGATGATCCTCGCCTTCACCGTCCCCTACCGCCAGCTCCCCATCTATCAGCGCGACGAGACCGTGGATGAAACGGAGTGAGTTTTCAGTGTTCAGTTTGAAGTGTTCAGGGAAGAACTCTCCCCTATCCCCTCAAAATGAAAATTCTAGGATGCCCCGGCCCTTCATCCGCGCCAACCCGGCCACCGCCCTCGCCCAAGGACTGGTGGAAAGCCGGGGGCGGATTTACCATTCATCCTCGGGAAAAACAGGGCTCTCCGTCAGCTTTGCGGGTGGACCGACTCCTCTGTCACCGCAGAGTCGCGGAGGAAACTGAGGTCGCTGAAAAGGTTCTGGAGTCATGAAACCCTCAACGGTGCTGCGTGATTCGGATTCGAATCCATTTTTACGCGAACTCCTGCTTCTCTGTGCTCTCGGCGGTTTCAGAATGCCCACGCCTACAAGCGATCCGCAAATCTGACGGAGAGCCAAACATCGTCCATCAGGGACCTCAAATGCACGCCGGAGATCAAACGACGCATTCGGCCTCATGGACGGCCTACGTCAGAGACTCCAAACTTTGCTGCCAAATTGTTCCTTGGCAAATTCCGAGGGAAAGGGAGAGTCGGAGGGTATGGTAATGATTCATCGTTCAGCCGATCCCTCCGTGGCCAGATGACCGTTGGGACGGATTGCCGATTCACGATCCATCCAGCCACCAAACCAAAACTCCGAATTCCATGAAAACCCAAGTCCAACTCACTCTCGCCTGCCTTCTGACCGGCGCACTTCACGCCCAGGAACCCGTTGTCGCCCAGCCCGGCGGAAAATTGAAAGCGACCCCGGCCGTCCAGTTCGTCAAGGTCGCCGATGGCCTGGTGGACCCCATCCACGTCACGGCCCCGAAGGATGGCTCCGGCCGTCTGTTTGTCTGTGAGCGCCCCGGCGTGGTCCGCATCGTGAAGGATGGCAAGCTGCTCGAAAAGCCCTTCCTCGACATCAAGGACAAGACCCTCAGCTCGTTCCTCGAAGAAGGCCTGTTCTGCATCGAGTTCCACCCGAAATTCAAGGAGAACGGCCTGTTCTACATCTCCTATTCCGACCTGTGGTTCAACGGCTCGACGATGTTGGTGCAATACAAGGTGTCCGACAAGAATCCTGACAAGGTGGATCTGGACAGCGCCAAGGTGATCATGCAGATCGACTTTCCCTACTGCAATCACCACGGCGGCAAGATGGCGTTCGGTCCCGATGGATATCTGTATATCGGGGTCGGCGATGGCGGCTGGGAGGGCGATGTCCTGAGCGCCGGACAGGACTTGAACATGCTGTTGGGAAAGATGCTGAGGATCGACGTGAACAACTCCACTCCTGACCGCGCCTATTCGATTCCCAAGGACAACCCCTTTCTCACTCCGCTGCAGCAGATGACCTTGTTCGGTGTCACGGAGAAGCAGTTTTCCCAGATCCATCCCAAGGCGCGTCCAGAGATCTGGGCCTACGGCATCCGGAATCCGTGGACCTTTTCCTTCGACCGCAAGACCGGCGACCTCTTCATCGCCGACATCGGACAGAATCATTGGGAGGAAATCAACAAGCAGCCGGCCGGCAGCAAGGGCGGCGAGAACTACGGCTGGAAGTTCATGTGCGGCAGCCACACCTTCCCGATCGAGGATGAAAAGACAAACCCGCGGGTGGGTCTGCTTCCGATCGCGGAATACAGCCACGTCGATCAGGGCATCTGCGTCACCGGACTCGGGATCTACCGCGGCAAGGATTATCCCTCGATGGAAGGGATCTACTTCGCCAGCGATTGGGGCACCGGAAAAGTCTGGGGATTGCAACAGGACGACAAGGGCAAGTGGCAGATGGAGGAACTGCTCGATCTGGACACACCGATCCGCCCGACCAGCGGCGGCGAGGATGAGGCGGGCAATCTTTACATGACCCACGCCAGCGCCAACTACGGCGGTCCAGTGGATCCCTACACGGCGGAGCGCGGTGCGCTCTGGAAGCTCGTGCCGGCGGACAAGGTTCCGGCCGGTGCCGTGACCGCTCCGCTTCAGAAGAAGTAATTCCGTCCTCAAGGCCAGCGGGGTTCGTTTGGCCCCGCTGGTTTTTCAGGGCATGCCTCGTCGCTGTGCTCCTTTCTCTTTCTCCAATTCATCCATTCATGAAACCATTCCTCTCCTTCGTTGGTGGTGCCCTGCTGTGGCCCGGCTCACTCCTCTGTCATGCCGAATCTCCGGCTGCCCCCGCCGCTCCGGCGGCCCCCACCACTCCGGCGGCTCCGGCCGGACACGAGCACCATGGAGACCATGCCGCCCATGGCGCAACCGCCAGCGGCGGCCGGAAGATGGAGCTGATCGAGGGCCTGACTTCGGAGGATTTCCTGCGCCTCGGCTCGAAACCCAATACCGTGGACATCTTCATCATCGCGGTCTTCAACGATGAGAACTACGGCATGAACTTCAACGGCTACGCCAAGGGCGGAGCGGTTTACACGATTCCCAAGGGCTGGCAGGTCAATGTCACCTACATCAATCCGAGTCCGGTGCCGCACAGCGTGCTCGTCATCGAGAAGGACTCTCTGAAAAAGCTCCAGGTCGCGGAGCCCTATTTCAAGGGTGCCGCCGTGCCGGATCATTTGAAGGGCCTGGCCTATGGGAAAAGCAGCTTCAGCTTCGTCGCGGATGAAGCGGGCGAGTATGCCTTCGCCTGCGGATTTCCCGCCCATGCCATGAACGGCCATTGGATCGGCTTGGAAATTTCCGACGAGGCCAAGGCTCCCTCCCTCAAGCTCGGCGCGGCCGAAGCCAAAGCCGCCAGCCCGGCCAAAGCGAAGTAATTCATGAACCTCCTCAGCCGGGAACGCACGGTCGCTCCGCCGGGTTTCAATCGCTGGCTGGTCCCACCGGCCGCGATCGCCGCCCACATGTGCATCGGCCAGGTGTATGGCTTCAGCGTGTTCAACAAACCGCTGATGGCGGAGCTGGGCGTGCCGATCTCCAACATCCAGTGGGCCTATGCGATCGCGCTGGTCATGCTGGGGCTCTCGGCTGCGGTCTTTGGCAAATGGGTGGAACGCAGCGGACCACGCCGCACGCTGGTGGTCTCCTGCGCCTGCTTCTGCGGGGGGCTGCTCCTCGCCTCGCTCGGCGTGCACCTGAAGTCACTGGCCCTGGTGCTCTTCGGCTACGGATTCGTCGGCGGCATTGGGCTCGGGCTGGGATACATCGCCCCCGTCTCCACCCTGGTGAAATGGTTTCCAGACCGTCCGGGAATGGCCACCGGCATGGCGATCATGGGATTCGGTGGAGGAGCACTGATCGGGTCACCACTGGGCCAGGAGTTGATGAAATACTATCAAAATAGTAGCAACACCGGAGCCGCGCAGGCCCTGGCCACGATGGCGGGTCTTTACACGATCTTCATCCTCATGGCGGCGATCACCGTGCGCGTGCCGGCTGATGGCTGGAAGCCCGAGGGCTTCGTGCCGGGCGAGCAGAAAAGCAGCATGATCACCAGCGCCCGGGTGGCGGTCGACACCGCCTGGCGGACGCCGCAGTTCTGGCTGCTGTGGATCGTGCTTTGCATGAATGTCAGCGCCGGCATCGGAGTGCTAGGCCGCGCCGCCGACATGTTTCAGGACATGTTTCTCGAAGCCGCCGCGAGCGATGCGCAGAAGACCGCCAACGCCGCGATCGGGGCGGGCTTCGCCGGGCTTCTTTCGATCTCCAATCTCGGCGGTCGCTTCATCTGGTCCTCCATTTCCGACCGCACCGGACGCAAGACCGTTTACTGCCTCTACTTCGTTCTGGGGGCGGTGCTCTACGCCCTGCTTCCCTGGGCCCAGCAGACTCAGAACAAGGTCCTTTTCGTCACCCTAACCGCCGGAATCATCAGCATGTATGGGGGTGGATTCGCCACCATCCCGGCCTACCTGAGGGATCTCTTCGGAACCTATCAGGTCGGGGCCATCCACGGGCGGCTGATTACGGCCTGGAGTGTCGCCGCTGTGATCGGCCCGGCTCTTGTCAATGGCCTCTACGATTCACGCGTCGCCGCCGGAATGCCGAAAGCGGAAGCCTACAACGGCACGTTTTACCTGATGTGCGGCCTGCTGATGGTCGGACTTGTCGCCAATCTCCTCGTCCGCCCTGTCGACACGAAACACCACCTGCCATGAAGGCCTCCACACTCAAGTTGATCGTCGCCTGGCTGCTCGTGATCCTGCCTCTCGGCTGGGGCGTTTACAAATCAGGGATGAAATCGAAGCCGCTTTTCCAACAGCCCCCGGCGGTCACCCGTCCGTGACGCTTGAACGCGAGCCTGTAAGCCATTCAGGGCTCTCCGTCAGCTCTGCTGGTGAATCGACGTCCTGGTCACCGCTGAGGCGCAGAGCAAGCAGAGGTCGCAGATGGGGTTGGGAAAACATGGAGTGATCAAAGAGGTTGCGGGATTCGCGTCTGAATCCATTTCCCCTCCGCGACCTCCTCAATCTCTGAGTTCTCGGCGGATCCAAAATGCCCACGCCACCAAGCAATCCAGCAAACTGAAGGAGAACCGAATTTCGTGCTTAGGATTCCGGGCCCTCTGCCCCTACCTTGCCGGCCTCCTCCATGTCTCTCTCCCTCATTCTCACCCATCCCGGCGGTTCCCATAAGGACGAGCTCCTTGCCTGCTGCCTGCTCGCCGCCGTCCATCGCGTGCCGATCGAGCGCCGCGAGCCGACTGAAGCCGATCTTGCGGATCCAGCGATCGCGGTCGTCGATGTCGGTGGCGAACTTGCCCCGGAGCGGAACAATTTCGACCACCATCAATTTCCCGCCGATCACCCGCCGCTCTGCGCGCTGAGCCTGGTGCTGCTGCACCTCGGGGTCTATGAGGATGCGCGACAGTTCTGCGACTGGCTGGAGCCCGCCGAGTGGTTCGACACCCGTGGCCCGAACGTTACCGCCAAGTGGCTCGGGGTGGATCGCGCCACGATGAACAAGCTCAACTCGCCGATCGACGTGACGATACTGCGCCGCTTCGCGAAGGCCAAACGCCTGGAGCCCGGCGAGCCGCTTTGGGAGATCCTCAGCTACATCGGCGAGGATCTGTTGGAGTATCTGCGGGAACTGCGGAGCCGGATCGACTTTGTCGCCAATCACGCCGAACTCTGGGATCACGAGGAAAATGAGATCCTCTTCCTGCCGCGCACCGAGCCCATCCCCGACGAGCCCTCCGCCGGCATCGGTCGCTACCTGGAAAGCATCGGCAAGAGCGAAAGCGTCGCCGCCCTGGTCTATCCCGACCGCCGAGGCGGCGGCTACGGCCTGTCCCGCCACAACGATGATCCGCGCTACGATTTCACGAAGATCGAACAGGAACCCGACGTCCACTTCGCCCACGCAAGAGGCTTCGTCGCCAAGACCTCGGCCTCGAAAATCGGACGACTGAAGGAGCTGCTTTCGCTGGCGAGAGTGTGAGGCCTCAAGGTTGGTGAAGCGATGTGCTCTGCCTTGGCTGAACTCCATCGGCGATGAGCGGATGGAGGCGATCCTTTGGTCGATCACTCGTTACATGAGCTTCAGGCCTTCTTCTTCACGTCTGAGATATCCCTGGTGGTCGCAGTGCAGACCAAAGGTCTGACACGTCACTCATCTCAACGGAGCACTGCGCCCAGAGGCTTTGGATTGGTCGAGGAGGGCCTTGAGTTTGGCGGCGACCTCCGGGTGTTCGAGGATCAGGTTCTTGGTTTCACCCGGGTCTTCGGCGAGGTTGTAGAGCTGCGCCGGCGCGTCGGGTGCGGCTTCCGGAAGGATGTAGGGACCGAGTTCGGAGGCTGAAGCGTATTTGTTTCCGCCGGAACCCTGGTGATCGAGATACTTCCAATCGCCCTGACGGATCGCGAGCTGGAGGGTCCAGGTTTGGTGGAGGGTGTAGTCTCGAACCGGCTTTCCGCCGTCCTTTCCGAGCAGGACGGACGAGAGGTCGATGCTGTCCTCGGCACAGTTGTTAGACAGCTTCGCGCCAACAATGGAAGCACAGGTGGCCATGACGTCGGTCAGGCTGGTGGTCTGCCCAGTGGTGGAGGCGGACGCGATTTTTCCCGGCCAGCGGACGATGAATGGAACACGGTGCCCGCCTTCCCATTGATCGCGCTTCATGCCGCGCCAGGGCCTTGCGCCGTCGTGTTGATAGTCCTTGCGCATGTTCACCACGGTCGGGACTTCCGGGCCGTTGTCGCTGGTGAGAATGACCATCGTGTTGTCGGCGATTCCGAGGTCATCGAGCTTCTTCAGAAGCGCCCCAACCACATGGTCGAACTCCGCGATGAAGTCGCCGTGCGGGCCTGCCTTGGTCTTCCCCTGGAAATCCTTTCCCGGAAGTGATGGCAGGTGGACGGTCTGGGTGGAGTGGAAAAGGAAGAAGGGTTTGTCGGGAGATTTCGCACGATGCTCATCAAGGAATTGCAGGCTCTTCTTGAGGAAGATCATGTCCATTTCCTCCATGTCGAAATCCGGAGCGATCATCCCGGGTCGGCAGTCGTCGGTGTAGGGATTTCTTGGCAGCTTCGATTTGTCGATCAGCCTGGTAGGCGGCACAGGAATGCGATCGCCATCGATGAAGGCATAGAGCCAGTCGGTGGTAGGACAGCAGGCGGTGCCGAAGAATTGGTCGAAGCCGCGATGGATCGGGGAATCAACGATGGGCCGTGTGAAATCGATCCGCCGGGCAGCTTCGAGGGAGTTGTCGTTGATCGGTTTCCCATCGGAATCCTGGAAGGTCAGCCCAACGTGCCACTTGCCGATCAAGGCTGTGGAATACCCCCGGCCGCGAAGCATTTCCGGAAGGGTCAGCCGTCCTTCCTCGATCATGCCCGGACCGCCAGCCCCACAGAAGATGCTGCGATTCCCGGTACGGAACGCCATGCGACCGGTCTGGAGGCTGTAGCGGGTAGGCGTGCAAACGGTCGAGGGGCTGTGAGCATCGGTGAAGCGCATGCCTTGTCCGGCAAGGCGGTCGATCGCGGGCGTCGCCACTTTCGACTGAGGGTTGTAGCAACCGAGGTCGCCGTAGCCGAGGTCGTCCGCAAGGATGAAAAGGATGTTCGGCTTCTCCTCTGCGTGAAGCTGGGAAACGAGCGCCACCGCCATGGGCAGAATCAACCACTGCCAACGCGAAAAACAGGAACGGAAGGAGTCCAATTGAGCCATTGGGAAATGGTCCATGGTCCGCACCATGTGGCCAGCATTATCGCCGACCTTGCATTTCCGCCGGAAGCCAGCAGCCTGCGCCGCATGCATCGCAAGCTGCTCCTTGACCAACTCTCCGTCTATCAGGCGACCCACACCGATGAGGCGGAAACGGTGGAGAGGTTCATCCGCTTCGTCGCCTCACAGCCGGAATGCTTCGAACGCTCCTTGGCGATCGGCCACATCACCGGTTCGGCCTGGATCGTGACGCCGGATGGCTCCGAGGTCCTGTTGACCCATCATCGAAAGCTCGACCGCTGGCTGCAGCTCGGCGGTCATGCCGACGGAGATCCGGACGTGATCGCGGTGGCCTTGAAGGAGGCACGCGAGGAATCCGGACTGGAGGACTTCGAACTGGTCGGAGATGGCATCTTCGACCTCGACATCCATCCGATCCCCGCGCGCAAGAACGAGCCCGAGCATCTCCATTATGATGTCCGCTATGTCTTCCGCGCCAACGGCCACACCGACTTCACGGTCAGCGAAGAATCCCACGACCTGCGCTGGGTGCCGATCGATGAGGTGCAGACCCTGACCACCGAGGAGTCGATGCTGCGGATGGTCCGCAAGTGGCAATCCTCTCTTTCAATCTGAACCACGAAATTCACGAAGTTTCACGAAAGCCTGGATTCTTCGTTTCGAGTTTAGTGCTTAGAATTTAGTGCTTTCTTCTCCATGAACGCCGAACTCGAACAAGCCATACGTGTCGCCGGAGTGGGCTGCGGAGAACGCCACATCTTTCTCTGTGCGACGGCCACGAAGCCGAAGTGCTGTGATCCCGTGCAGGGCACGGAGTCCTGGGAGTTCCTGAAAGCCCGGCTGGCCTCGCTGGGACGGCAAGGTCCTGGGATCCTTCGAACCAAGGCCGACTGCCTGCGGGTTTGCATCCAAGGTCCCATTGCCGTCGTTTATCCGGAGGGAGTCTGGTATCACTCCTGCACGCCGGAGGTGCTGGAGTGGATTGTCTCCGAGCACCTCGTCGGTGGGAGGATCGT
>JAIYDT010000227.1 GCA_027487355.1 Verrucomicrobiaceae bacterium | reverse complement strand
TCCCCGAGGGCGAGGTTCAGCGAAAGTCTGGCCCTGGCCTTCGCCTGGACCTCGAAGGTGTCGGTTCCGGACCGCCGGAGCTCGACGGTCGCGATCGTCATCAAGCCCAGACCGACGATCATGAGCAGGGCCATGATCACCATCGACGCCACGAGGGCGAACCCGTTCTGGCGGGTTTTCGAGTCCTTCCGGATAGTGGTGGGACTGGATTTCATGGTTCCACAGTGGGTTGTGACGAGGGGAACTCGGTTGAATGCACTGCATTTGTGCACACGATGTGAGCATTCCGCAAGCAGGGGATGGGCCCAAATCCGATCATCTGAGCAGGTGGAAGAAAAAACCGCCCACTGGGTTTCGGTATTTGGGGGGTTACCGTCACCGGGGGACCGCGAATGCATCGGCCCGCCACCCTGAGGTCAGTCGGATCGTTGGCTGCGATAAATCCCGGACCTCCCGCTGCACGCATAGGCGACGAAACAGGCGATCGCGAGATAACCCGCGTGCTGGGCCCCGAATAGCTCGATGCCCATCAGCGTGCAAGCCAGCGGAGTCTTCGCAGCGGCAGCAAAGACCGCGACGAAACCGAGGGCCGCGAAGAGATCATTCGGCCCGCCGATCACGCCCGAGAGCGCGCTGCCGAGGGCCGCGCCGATGAAGAACAGCGGCGTGACTTCGCCGCCCTTGAAGCCGCTGGAAAGCGTGATCACCGTGAAAAGCAGCTTCCAGAACCACGCCCATTCGACGATCCTTCCCGGCTGGAAAAATGAGAGGATCGTCAGATCTCCGGGATTCACCGACCACACCCCGAGCCCAAGAAACTCCCGGGTGCCCAGCAGATGCACCAACGCGATCACGGCCACCCCGCCGATCACGGGTCGCAGCAGCGCATTCGGGCAGACCTTTTTCAGAAACCCGGCCAGGCCATGCGAAGCGCGGGCGAAAAGCGAGGCGCAGAGCCCAAACGCGACCGAGGCGGCGAGGACCTTTGCCAGCAGCCAGCCATCGAAATGAAAGCCCGGCACGATCTGATCCCTCATGAAGGCGACCTCGTAGTGCGTGTGGACAATGCCCCAGGCCTCACAGGTCCAGTTTCCGATCATTGCGGCGACCAGGCAGGGCAGCAGCGCCTTATGCTGGATCCGCCCGATCACCAGCACCTCCAATGCGAAAATCGTGCCTGCCAGCGGAGTCCCGAAAACCGCGCCGAACCCCGCCGCGATCCCTGCCATCAGCAGGATCCGCAGCTCCAGGTGGGGCATCCGGAACACCCTCCCAAACGCACTCGCGATGCTGCCGCCCATCTGCAAGGCCGTGCCCTCGCGTCCAGCCGAACCACCGCACAGATGCGTCATCAGGGTCCCTAACAGAATCAACGGAGCCATCCGTCGCGGCACCCCGCCGCCTGGCTCGTGGATCTCGTCGATCAGGAGATTCGTGCCCTTTTCCGAGCGGCCGCCAATCTTTCGATACATCCACGCCACCAGCAGTCCCACGACCGGCAGCAGGTAAAGCAGCCACGGATGCTCAAAGCGCAGGCTCGTCACGCGGTCGAGACTCCACAGGAAAAGCGCCGTCGCCGAGCCGACCGCCATCGCCATCGGCACCAGTCGCAGCGCCCAATGCAGCACACGCATCAAGGCGACGGACGGCGTCCTGCGTCGGGTCTGGGAAATCGTCTGGGACATGATTCTGCCGGGCTCCGGTAGGAATCATCAGCTCGTCAGGAGCGGTTCGACCCCGATGGGTCAGGCAGAATCCATTGCCAAAGCGAGGCTTCCACGCCACGACCGCCGCTGGCAAGTCGTGAATTTCAGGTTCGCCGAATGCAAATCACCCGCTAGGCTCCCCCCATGGCGGACGGCGTCAACGTTCCGAAAAACATCGTGCTCATTGGGTTCATGGGCTGCGGGAAATCCACGGTCGGACGCGAGCTCCAGCAACGTCTCGGCTACCCGCTGATCGACATGGATTCGATGATCGAGCAGCGCGCCGGCAAGCCGATCACCGCCCTTTTCGCCGAACTCGGCGAGCCCGCCTTCCGCGACATGGAAACCCAGTTGCTGGAGGAACTCTGCGATCCCGAGGCCCCGCGTCGCATCATTTCCACCGGCGGCGGCGTGATTGTGCGTCCGCAGAACCGCGAACTGCTCCGCCAGCTCGGCTACGTCGTCTGGCTCCAGGCTCCGGTCGGGACCATCCTCGACCGCACCAGCCGCAACCGCGACCGCCCGCTGCTCCACACCGAGGATCCCCGCGCCCGCATCGAGGCCCTGCTCCAAGAGCGCATGCCTTGGTATCGGGAAAGCGCCCACCTCGCCCTCGACACCCGTGGCCTCGACTCCGGGGAAATCTGCACCGGCATCCTCGAAAGCGCCCGCTACTTCTTCACCGGGCACGCTTGAGGGGGAGCAAATCCGAACTTCGAAATTTGAAATTCGAAATGGAAGACACTTCGCGGGAGGAGACGGTCAAAGCGATCGCTCGCGGGCTTGGGTTTGATGACTGCCGGATCGCGGTCGCGAAGGAGGCCACGCATGCGGAGGCTTTTCGGGAATGGATCGGCGAGGGCCTGCACGGCGACATGGCATGGATGGAGAAGACGCCGCATCGTCGCTGCGATCCGCGCGAGGTCCTGCCAGGCTGCAAGTCCGTCATCTGCCTGGCCTTGAACTACTACCCGGGTCGTAGTTCGGGAGCCGACGGCTACCGCATCGCCCGCTACGCCTGGAACGAGGACTACCACGACCTCATCCTTGCGAAGCTGAAAGCCTTCGATGTCGAGCTCGCGAAACTCGGCGGCACCCAGCGCTACTACGTCGACACCGGTCCGGTGCTGGAGCGCGACTTCGCCACCGACGCCGGCCTCGGCTGGAACGGCAAGTCCACGCTCCAGATCCACCGTCGCCTCGGCACCTGGTTCTTTCTCGCCGAGCTGCTCACCACGCTCGATCTAACAGCCGACGCGCCCTTTGGCGATCACTGCGGAAAGTGCACCCGCTGCATCACCGCCTGCCCCACCGGAGCCATCACCGCGCCGCATCGCGTCGATGCCCGACGCTGCGTGTCCTACCTCACCATCGAGCACAAGGAAGCCATCCCCGAGGAGTTCCGTATCGCCATGGGCGACCGCATCTACGGCTGCGACGACTGCCTCGATGCCTGTCCCTGGAACAAGTTCGCCGAGGTTTCCCGCGAGGCCCGCTTTCATGCCCGGGAGAGTGTGTTCAGCCATCGCCTGCGCGATTTCCTGACCCTCGACGACGAGTCCTTCCGTGCCCTCTTCGCCAAGTCCCCCATCAAGCGCATCAAGCGCCCGCGCTTCCTGAGGAATGTCTGTGTCGCCCTAGGAAACACCGGCACCGCCGAAGACCTGCCCGCCCTCGAAACCGCCGCCAATGATTCAGATCCGCTCATTTCCGAACATGCGATCTGGGCGATCCAGCGTGTCAAAACGAGGCTTTTGGAGAAGGCATGAACCTTGAAAATCGAAAGTTTGACTTTAGATTTTCAAGGTTTATTCTGAGATCGAAATGCTGGAACGCGCTCATATTCAAGAGCTGATTCAAAATTCCTTCCAAGCCCATCCTGCTGTGGCTTTGGCGGGGCCGAGACAGTGTGGGAAAACGACTCTGGCGCGGGAAATCGCCGGTCGGGAAATGACCACCTTCTTCGATCTGGAAAGGGCCGTGGACCAGCGCAAACTGGAATCTCCGGAGCAGACCTTGGAGCCCTTAGTAGGCTTGGTGGTCATTGACGAGATCCAGCGTCGACCGGATTTGTTCGAAACTCTCCGCGTTTTACTGGATCGCCCGGAAGTTCCCGCGCGCTTTCTCCTTCTGGGCAGCGCGTCGCCAGATCTCGTGAAGGGAGTTTCCGAATCCCTCGCCGGCCGGGTCGGACTTGTGGACATGGGCGGTTTCGATCTTAGGGAAACCGGAGCCGCAGCGTGGAAAAATCTTTGGCAGCGAGGCGGCTTCCCACGGTCCTTTCTGGCCACCAGCGACCCCGCCTCTTTCGACTGGCGGGAAAGCTTCGTGCGCACCTTTCTGGAGCGGGACATTCCCCAATTCGGAATCCAGGTGCCGCCAGAGACCTTACGACGTTTCTGGTCCATGATCGCCCATTTCCACGGACAGGTGTGGAACGGTGCGGAATTCGCGCGAGCCCTCGGCAGCAGCGAGCCCACCGCGCGCCGTTATCTCGACATCCTCGCCGGGGCATTCATGGTTCGGGTGCTGCCTCCTTGGTTTGAAAACCTGAGGAAGCGACAGCTCAAGTCGCCGAAGATCTATGTCCGTGATACCGGTCTGTTGCATGCGCTGCTCGGGCTCGAATCCTATGGTGAACTCGTCGGCCATCCCAAACTCGGCGCATCCTGGGAAGGCTTTGCCATCGAACAAATCCTGTCCGTGCTAGGATCACGTTCCGCTTGGTTCTGGGGCACCCATTCTGGTGCTGAGCTGGACCTCTTGGTCTCGGTGAAGGGCAAGCGCTATGGCTTCGAGTTCAAGCACTCCGATGCACCAGGCATCACCCGCTCCATGAAGGTGGCCCTTGAGGATCTTTCTTTGGAGCATCTCTGGGTCGTCTATCCCGGGCAGGAAGGTTATCGGCTCGATCAAAGGATCACTGCCATCGCGATCCAGGAATTGCCGGAGATGTTACAGCGGTTGAGAGTAGGAGGATTTCCTGGGTGAAGGGTCTTGTGGCTGCGCTTCCCAAGCGCAAGGCCTTTTCTCGATCGGCTTGGCGGATGGAATCCGCCGCCACGATCAGTCCCTTGAGTCGGCGGTCGCCTTGATGTCGGTGAGGGCGGCGATGAAGTCGCCGAGGATTTCCGCTGGCACCATGATCGTGTCACGATTGCCGGAAACGTCCTCCGTGATCTTCACCACCATGCCGCGCGAGTTTTCCTTCAGATCGAGAAAAAAGGTCTTCCGATCGGCGAGAATCTTTTCCGTATGCAGTAGGTCGCTATCCACCAGTCCTCCTTGGTTTTCCAATTCAAGAGGCACCAATCAAAATGCCCATGCAAAGTCAAGAAAGGAGAGAGGGAGAGAAAATTCGAAGCACGAAATCTGAAATTCGAATTTCCTTCAATCCTCTTCCTCTTTCGCTCCCTTGACGCGGACCTTTCCTCGCAGCTTGGCTTCGATGAAGTTGTCGATGTCGCCATCCATGACGGCCTGGATTGAACCGCTTTCCTCACCGGTGCGGAGGTCGAGGACCTTCTGGTAGGGCTGGAAGACGTAGGAGCGGATCTGGTTGCCCCAGCCGATGTCGCCCTTTTCGCCGTAGGCGCGTTCGGACTCGGCTTTCTGCTTGTCCTCCTCGAGCTGATAGAGCTTCGCCTTGAGGATTTCGTAGGCGAGCACGCGGTTCTGGCCCTGCGACCGCGCGGCGGTGGAGCGGATCAGGATGCCGGTCGGAAGGTGGCGCAGCAACACGGCGGTCTCGACCTTGTTGACGTTCTGGCCACCCTTGCCGCCGGAGCGGGTGGTGGTGATCTCGATGTCGTTCTCGTCGATCTCGATGTTGATCTCCTTGGAAATTTCCGGCGTGGCATCGACCGAGGAGAAAGAGGTGTGGCGTTTTCCAGCGGAGTCGAAGGGCGAGATGCGGACCAAGCGATGCACGCCGCGCTCGTTCTTCAGATAGCCGTAGGCGTAGTCGCCGGTGATCTTGATGGTGGCGCTGCGCAGGCCCGCGCCGTCGCCGTCCTGCCAGTCGAGCGTTTCCACGGTGTATCCATGGCGCTCCGCCCAGCGGGTGTACATGCGGTGCAGCATCTGCGCCCAGTCGCAGGCCTCGGTACCACCGGCTCCGGCCTGGATGATGAGGTAGCAGGGGGAAATGTCGCTCGGCTTGTCGAGCAGGGTCAGCAGCTCGTAGGACTCGAGATCCTTGCCGACGGATTCGAACTCGGCCACGGCTTCGAGCGCCATTTCGCGGTCGTCGTATTCCTTGGCCAGGGAAATGCCTTCCTCCACGTCGCCGACGCGCTTTTCGAGCTTCAGGAAGCCCTCCAGCTTCTTCTTCATCGCCGCTGCCTTGGAACTGACAGTCTTGGCGTTGTCGGAATCGTTCCAGAACTCGGGCGAGCCCATCGATTCCTCGAGGTTCGCGATTTCGTATTCCAGGGTCGGGACGTCAAAGATACCTCCTGAGCTTCGACAAACGGCTTTTCAGGCCATCGGTGTCGAGCGCCAGGAGGTCGGCGGTGAGGATTTCAGACATGCGCCGGAAGGAGAGAGAAGGATCGCGGAAGAGGCAAGAGCCAAAGGAGGGGATCTCTGGGAGCAGAGTCACCGAACAGGGACTTGCAGCAGCTTCTTGCTTCGCGTCAACGCCTCGAAGGATCTGATTTCGTAGCGTCTCGCCCAATCCCAACCCCCCGTTGCCTTGGTTTGACGCAGGCGTTGAATGCGGTCTTCCAATGCCTTGATGATCTCGGGGTCCGGTGAGTTCAAGATCTCGTCTCGATTCAAAAACCTTGCGGTCTTGATCTCATTCAAGGCTTCCTCTTTGCCCATGGGTTTGGGTGCCGACGAGCCAGTCTCCGCAACCGCAGGCGGGGCATCCTTCCCGGGCGTGGGCAAGAGAGGGAGGGCCACTTTTGAATCCGGCTGGAGCGTTGGTTGAGGTTTGTCAATCAAGGCGAGCTGATCCCCAGACCAACTGGCAATCCATGCCAAGTCCTCATTGGGAGGCAGGGTCTTCTCATGGAAGATGACCTTGCGGAACAGCGCTTTGGCTTCATCCACCCTGCCCGCTTGCCGGGTCAGCTCCGCCTCAAGATAGCTGGAAATGCGCTTTTCGACATCGGTGGCCCATGATGAAGTCGTGGCCGCCTTCAGTTCGATGATGGCTTGCTCGCGGTAGTGGGCGGCGAGCTTCTTCTCCCAGTCGGAGGTCGCCTCGAGGCCCGTGTGATTCATGGCGATCCCCCTGCGCCAACGATGGCGTGGATCCGGCTTGCGGATCTCGTCGCAGCTTCTCGCCCACAGTTCCTCCCACCAGCAACTCAGTTTCAACTGGTCGAGATGATCCCCGACAATGGCCTTCTCTTGTGCTGTTAGAACGACGCAGGGTTGCTTGAGGAATTCGGACAATTTCGCCTTGTCCGTCGGATCGACCCTATCCCAGTTCGATTGCCGGGAGGCAAACAGGTCGTTCGGACAAACGTCCACGCCGTGAAAGGAAAACCCAGGGGAATCGGAAAGATCGTGGGCAGGCTCTCCAGACTGATGATAACTTCCGAGCTGCATGGTGACCGAAACCGTCCCGCAGATCGGACAGGCATGATCGACCCAATTCACCGTGGTCGCCGCGGCGACGGAGAGGGTTGCCAGCAATAGCGACAGGATCTTCATGGCAGGGTGCTGCTTCAACGATCAGCAGTTGACTATGGAAAGCCATGGCCAACATCAATTGTCTCAAACGCCTCATCCAGGTCATAGACATCACCGGGGAGACCCTTTTCATCGGCAGCAACCTGAAGGCTGAAACCCTGCCCGCCGCCGATCTCGAGCAGCTCTGCAGGCAGGGCTGGGGCACTGAACAGTTGCCAACTGGCATACCGCCGTTGGAGGGATGAAGTTCCCTGCTGAATCAGGAAGTTCCCAACCGCATCGGACTCATTCATCCGGTGAGTGCGAAGACCGTCACGATTGCGTCTCCCTTCGTGGCTTTCGTCGCTCCTCATTTTCCACCCAAAGGCAGGCTCCGACTTCTGCGGATCGTTCGTCTGGGAGCTGGTTCCAAGCGGCAGCTCCTTGACGAGATCAGATATCACGGCGGAAGGGCGTGAGCGGATGGAGCATGATGGGGATCCATCCGCTTTCATGCCGGAGACGAGGCGGAGATGGAGTCGGCTTAGGTCGATTCGAAGATGACTCGTGGGCAGGACGCCCATGCTCCTCGAACTCAGCGATCCGAAATCGTCCAGGCCTTGAAGTCCCAGGTGCGGGTCTTTCCCTCGGCTGTTAGAGTGATCGGCCCGGCGGTGGGTTGCTGGGTGTTGGTGGTTTGGAGGAGGGGAAAGGCGCTGTAGTCGAGTGGCTTTCCGTTGAGCTTGCACTGATCCTTGAGCTTCTCGGGCAGGGGCTTCCAGGTGAGGTCGAGAGTCTGGCCCTTGAGGTTCTTGAAGACGAGTTGCGGCGGTGCGCTGGTCGTGCTGGCGGTGACGCGGGTGCGGGATTTGAGGACGTCGGCGAACTTTTTCAGCTCGGCTTCCGGGCCACCGCCGGCGAAGGGTGCGAGCGGGCTGGTTTCGAGGATCCAGCCACCGCGTTTGGCGTCGCAGCGGAGAAGATCGAGCTTTTCTCGGGTGTTGGGCTTGTCCCACTTCGAGGGCTCGGTGAAGCGGAAGGCGAAGAGCATCGAACCGCCGTGGCAGAGGACCCAGCCGTCCTGTTCCTTGCGCAGGACGATGGCTCCGGTGGTGGTGAACGGGGCGCGACTGATCCAGAATC
>JAIYDT010000115.1 GCA_027487355.1 Verrucomicrobiaceae bacterium | reverse complement strand
TGGACTGCTGCCGTTCCGATCCCTCCTTTCCCTCGTTCGCCAATGATGTTCCTCGACTCCATCGCCACTGCCAGCCCCGCCCATGCTTACACCCAGCTTGAGTGCTACGAGGCCTTGTCGGCGACCGAGGCCTTTGCCGGACTCCGGCCGCGCTCGCAGGCCCTGCTTTCGAAAGTCCTCGGCAGTGACGCATCGGGCATCGCCACGCGGAACCTCTGCCTGAAGGAGATCGGCCCGGTGGTGGGTCATGGGCCGCAGAGGCTCAATGAAAGCTTCGAACGGGAGGCACCCGTGCTGGCCTCCGCCGCCTTGAGCAAAGCGCTTGGAAAAGCAGGACTCCAGGCCAGCGATCTCGACGCGCTCTTCCTCTGCACTTGCACCGGCTACCTCTGCCCCGGTGTCACCAGCCACGTGGCGGAGTCGCTCGGGTTGCGGGAAAATGTTTATCTCCAGGATCTCGTCGGCCTCGGCTGCGGGGCGGCGATTCCCATGCTTCGTTCGGCAGCGGGATTCCTTGCGGCGCATCCGGGATCGAAGGTCGCCACGGTTGCGGTCGAGATCTGCTCCGCTGCCTTTTTCGCTGATGATGATCCCGGCGTCCTCATTTCCCTGTGCCTTTTCGGCGATGGAGCCGCAGCGGTGGTCTGGTCGGACGAGGGCGCGGATCACAAGTGGCAGGCCGGTCATTTCACCACCGTCCACCGACCCGAGGAGCGCGAGAAGATCCGCTTCATCAACTCCGACGGAAAGCTCAAGAACCAGCTTCACAAGGCCGTTCCAGGACTCGCGGCCAAAGCGGTGGCCGGGCTCTATGCCCAGCGTCGAGGCGAGCCTGATCGGGTGCTTGCGCATTCAGGTGGTCGCGATGTGATCGACGCCCTTGAAGCCGTGCTTCCGCATTCACTTCATGAAACCCGCGCGGTGCTCCGCGACCACGGCAACATGAGCAGCCCCTCGGTTCTCTTCGCCTTGGAAAAGGCCCTGGCCTCTGCAAATGGCGATCAACGCTGGTGGCTCACCGCCTTCGGAGCCGGCTTCGCAGCCCATGCGTGTGAGATGTGGAGGGGGTGAACCTTGGACTGCGGAGACTCGTCACCGCTTTAGGTGGAGGAGGCTTGCCGACGGGGTAGGAGCTCGTTTCCCCGCCACAAGTGGCCACGGCCTGAAAGCGGTGACAAGTCACAGCAGTCCAGGGTTCGTTTCACGAACTGGTGGCAACAATGCCCGCTCATGACGCGACGAAAGGGCCTCGACCGCCTATGCGACGCGAAGACCATGGGCACTCGCCGAAGACCCTCAGAATCCGCTCGAAAAGGCGACGACCCAGTCGAGGGCTTTCTGCCAGAAACGATCGCCTTGTCTCATCGCCAACCAGCCAAAGAGCGTTGCCATGCCGAGCACGACGGCGAATGGCCTTCCACGGTATTCCCTCAGGTTCACATGTCTGGGACTTCTTCGGAATTTCAATACGTTATGGCTGTGGCTATCGGATGGAGATGCTGTTTGATGAAGTGTTAATTGGGTCACTGATCCGCCAACTGTGAATCGACAGAATCAACCACAAATAAGGCTTGAGAGAATCGGTCGGTTTTCTAAAAATCTGGAGCAATGAGGTTAATGAAGATTTGCCCGTTCTTCCAGCCGGTGTGCCCATCTCTCCGAAGTGCGGTCGCATTTCTCTTTGTAATGGTTGCAGGCCTGGCTGAAACAAGGGCGCAAACGCTTGTTGCGAACTTCACCTCGGAGTCCACCGTTCCAGTTGTCGCTTCCAGCTACACGGCAACCGGCAAGACTGTGGAGCTTTCGCTTGGCTATGCTCCCAGCCCGGGGACCGATCTGATGGTGGTGAAGAACACCGGCGTTCCATTCATTTCAGGCCAGTTCGGAAACCTGCAGCAGGGAGAAGTGGTCGGACTCTACTACGACAATGTCTTCTACAAGTTTGTGGCCAACTACTTTGGAGGCACCGGCAATGATCTGGTTCTCCACTGGTTGCGTCGAGGCGTTCACGCCTGGGGACCGAACGATCTTGGTCAGTTGGGTAACTCCACCACGACCAGTGCCAGGACGATACAGGACGTTGCGGCTACCTCCGGCAGCGCCCTCTTTGGAAAGAATGTCATCTCGGTGGCTGCCGGCGCGTCGTTTAGTCTCGCTCTTTGCTCGGATGGCAGCGTTGCGGCGTGGGGTTCGAATTCCACGGGTCAACTTGGAATCAATAGCACTGTGAGGTCCAGCACCCCTGTCCAAGTTGTCGCCACAGGAGCCCTCTCTGGAAAGAAGGTCATCGCGGTTTCTGCCGGAAACTCACACAGCCTGGCTCTCTGCACGGATGGGACTGTGTATGCCTGGGGCAGTAACTCGGAGGGCCAACTGGGCAACACCAGCTTAACCAACAGCTTGGTTCCTGTGGCCGTGACGACGTCAGGAGTTCTTTCGGGAAAAACTGTCGTCGCCATCGCAGCAGGCGGATCTCACAGCGTGGCGCTCTGCGCGTCTGGAGAGTTGGTGACGTGGGGAGCCGGCACCTCCGGTCAGTTAGGCAACAATGCCGCGGTCAATCAGAGTTCGCCGGTCTTGGTGGATCAGACAGGCACGATTGCTGGAAAATCCGTCGTTTCCATATCAGCAGGGTCCAATCATACGACCTGCCTTTGCTCCGACGGAACGGTATTTGCTTTCGGTGGAAACTCCTCCGGCCAGCTTGGAAACAACAGTGCGGTCAGCAGTTCGGTTCCAGTGCAGGTGGTCGCCACCGGGGTTCTCATGGGAAAGACGGTCGTTTCCCTGTCGTCAGGCTCATCCCATACCTTGCTCCTTTGTTCCGATGGAACTGCTGCTGGATTTGGTTCCAACTCCGACGGTCAGCTTGGAAACGGTTCGACTACGACCGCGCTTGTTCCTGTGCTGGTGAATGCGTCCGGAGTGCTTGCAGGCAAATTCATCGTTTCCCTTTGCTCGGGAAATGCAATCAGCTTTGCCACCACCTCGGATGGCTCGATTCTTTCGTGGGGTAGAAACACTTTTGGAGCCCTGGGCAACAACAGCACCACCAGTTCGTCGGTGCCCGTCGTGGTTCTCCGGTCAGGATCGCAGGTCAATCTGAGGTCAAGAGTTGCGTCAGCCTCCACCCATGCCTTGCTGGTCTCTTCCATTCCAGCGAGTTCGGGCCTTGTTAGGTTTCGTCCTGTGGGATCTTCCATCTCGACTTTGCCGGCACCAGCATTCTCGCCTTCGGTCAAGAATTATCTGATTCGGGTTCCGAATGCCTCCCCGTTTATCATCTATGCCCTCGCCCAGGACGCCGCGCGAGTCAGGGTGAACGGGAATACCATCGTGCCTGGCAATCTGACGACAGGAGTTCCCGATCAGCCGACAGGGGCTGTCATTACGCCCCGGGTCGGCCTCAATCCCATTACGATTGAAGTCAACGGCGACTATGGAGACACCTCGATCTACACCTTGATGCTGGTTGTGGGTAACAGCCTAGATCCGACCTATTCTTCTGCCGGAGACGTGCCGGTCGTGACCGAAGCCGTCGTTTTCTCTGGCTTGAATCTCACTCCTTCCCTCGGCTTTGCGCCCGAACCTGGAACGCGTCTGACAGTGGTCCGGAATCCCGGATACAGCCCGACCACGGGGTATTTCAGCAATCTTCCACCGGGGCAGATCCTGAGCCTTCCTTACAACGGGAAAACCTATCGTTTTGCCGCCAACTACTGTGGTGGCTCGGGGAACGACCTGGTCCTTGAGTGGGCCAATCAGACCGTGGTGTCGTGGGGTAGCAATATCTTCGGGCAACTTGGAGATGGCGGAGTGAACTCCTCCTTGTTGCCCATCGACACCGACCGGAGTGGCGTGCTGGCAGGGAAAACGGTGGTCTCCCTGACCTGCGCATCCAGCAATGTGTTTGCTTTATGTGCTGATGGTACGCTTGCGGCATGGGGTGCCAATTCATTCGGGCAACTTGGAATCGGTGCTGCGGCATCCAGCTTGGTTCCGTCCAATGTCACCGGACTCGGGAGTCTCTCCGGCAAAAGCGTCGCCTCAGTTGCAACCGGCAATGTCACCGGACTCGCCGTGTGCACGGACGGATCGATTTCC
This sequence comes from Verrucomicrobiaceae bacterium, assembly GCA_027487355.1. Taxonomy (GTDB): domain Bacteria; phylum Verrucomicrobiota; class Verrucomicrobiia; order Verrucomicrobiales; family Akkermansiaceae; genus Luteolibacter. The sequence goes on along the minus strand of JAIYDT010000115.1, from coordinate 1,833 downwards.
GCCTGGGGTTACAACGCCTATGGTCAGGTTGGCGACGGAACGACCACAAACCGCAACATTCCGGTCAACATCTCCACCCGAGGGTCACTCGTCGGTCGGAAAGCCCTGGCCGTCGCGGTTGGAGGGCTGCATAGCCTGGCACTCTGTACGGATGGAAATGTGGTCTCCTGGGGCGCGGGTGGCAGTGGTCAGCTTGGCAATGGGACTTTCCCTTTTTCATACACAGAACCTCCAGGGCTTGTTTTTCGAAGTCCTTCCGTCCTGGGAACGAGGCGCATCACTGCGATTGGAGCGGGGATGCACCACAGTCTCGCGCTTTGTGAGGATGGAACCCTCGTCTCCTGGGGCAACCATTCCTCAGGTCAGCTCGGCATTGGAGGATCAAGCGGCGGAGATGTCCCCGAGCCCGTTCTTGTCAAGAACACCGCGGCCCTGTCCGGTAAGTCGGTCATCGCGATTTCCGCGTCCTCGTCGAACTCAGCGGTCCTTTGCTCCGATGGCTCCATCGCGACTTGGGGAGACAATGCCTATGGCCAACTTGGCATCGGGACTCTTGTTCTTTCCACCGAGCCCAAGCTTGTGGATCGGACCGGAGTTCTTGCAGGAAGAACTGTTACCTCCATTTCCGTCGGTGATGGCTGCATGTTCGCCACTTGCTCTGATGGTGCGGTCGTCGGCTGGGGGCGGAACAGTTATGGCCAGCTTGGCGATGGAACACTCGTCAACCGCAGCCTTCCAGTCCTGGTGAACTCCACTACCGGACTCTACGGCAAAAGGGCCGTGGTTGCAGTAAACGGCGGCGGCTATGGACATACTCATGCCATCGTGGCAGGTCCTGATGACGGATACATTGCCTGGGTGTCAAAAACCTCCGGGAACTTTGACCGAACCGATCTTGCCGACCCCGATCGGGACGGCTTCCCCAATCTCATGGAGTACGTGCTGAACGGTCACCCTTCGACCTTCTCATCCACTATCCTCCCCACGATCTCAAGATCCGGAAACCAGTCCGTCTTCAGCTTCAATCGCCTTGCCTCGTCAACCGACGATACCACCCAGATTTTCCAATACAGCTCGGATCTGGTAAACTGGACCGACGTCCGCCTCACCAACCCAGTCGGATCCGGCGTCAACGTCGGCGCGACCGATCCCAACGGTGTCCAATCACTCAACGTGACCGTGCCGAACGGATCGGGCGCTGGACTCTTCGGGCGACTTCGTGCAACAAGAAACTGAGACGGCATGGGGAGGCATCCGACCCTTGGGATGGGCTCTCCCCGCTGACCTTCAGGTGCCGCTTACGAATGCAACGACCCAGTCGAGTGCCTTTTGCCAGAAACGATCGTCTTGTCTCATCGCCAACCAGCCGAAGAGCATCGCCATGCCGAGCACCACAGCGACTGCGGTCACCTTGATTCCATTGGAGGAAGCCAGACCCCCTTGAAGCAGATGAATGACAAGGAGGACTGCCAGTACTCCACCGCTCAACAATCCCAGCAAGAACCCACAGCCGAAGCGGAGCCTCTTTTCAAATTGATCGGGCTTGGGATCTTCACTCATGATCTGAATTGGAGCATGACCAAGGGTGCTCTGGAAAAAAGCCGAATCAAATCACCCGATGGATTTCCAAGAACACCCGATCAACCGAGTTTGGTCCGCAGAGGAGAAGATCCATCTCTATCGGCAGATGATGCGGATTCGCAAATTTGAGCAGGCGGCCCTCGTGAACTACAACGCGGGAAAGATGAATGGTTTTCTGGTTCTCAGCATCGGCCAGGAATCCATCGCGACCGTCTTCCGCTCCCTGATGGGCCCGGAAGATCACAGCATCAG
>JAIYDT010000552.1 GCA_027487355.1 Verrucomicrobiaceae bacterium | reverse complement strand
GTCACGATCACGAAAAGCGGCACGCCTTTTTTCACACTGTCCTCGCTCGATCTCCAGCACCCGGGCGGTGGAGAGGACTTCCGACTGAAGCTCGGAGAGATGACATTTCCCAATGCGCAGAAACTTCCCGCGCAAGAGACCTCGCTCAAGTGGGGCGCGAACGATCTCTCTCTTGAGAAACTCGCCCTCGCTCCCGGGCTCTCGGTGGCCGGGGTGAAGGCGGAACTTCTGAAAGGCGACGACGTCTCCTACGCCGCCAAGCTGAACGTCAATGCGGCGAAGTTCGAGGTGACGGGCACGATGGACACCGCGCAGGCGCGCCTGGTGGAAGGCTCGCTCGTCGCCAGTGAAACGGCTGCGATGTTCGGCCAGAAGATTCCGGCGGAAGCGGTGCTCGAAACGCTCGAGCTCAAGGCCACCGATCTGAAAGGCGGCGCAAACACCCTCAACGCCACCGTCACCGCTGGCCTTCGCGGGATCACGTATGAGGACTGGACGGTCGATGCACTGAAGCTCACCGCTGAACTGAAAGGAGAGGCCGCGAAGCTTGATGTGGACGCGATGGCGCTGGGCTCGCCGATGAAACTGAGCAGCCGCACGACGCTTTCCCGTTCGAAAAACTTCGAGCCGCAACAAACCGACGCGACCTTTTCCATTCCGAAAGCCGCCGAGGTGATCACGGCGCTGCGTTCACGCATCAAGGACCTCAAGGATCCGAAGGACGTGCCTGATTCCTCCTTCAACCTGAAGGCGACCGTCGCGTTCGACAAAGGAAAGCCCGCACGCGTTTCCTCCGCGATCCAGCTCCTTCCGGACCGGCCTGCGCAGGTTTCGCCGATCGATCTAACAGCGGTGTGGACGCCGGACGGAAAGGTCGAGGCGGGTCTTGCGATCGACGGTGCGCGGATCGGCGCCAAGGCGGAGATCGGCGACGTGAAGAGCTACTCCGGTCGCGCGAGTTTCACCGGCTTCACCCCCGATCGCCTGACCGGCTGGCTGGAGGCCTTCGCGGTCACCGTGCCGCGCGAGATGACACTCGATGGCACCTGGCAAGGCGAGGGTGGATTCGGACCAAAGGATCACTCCGGGAAATTGGCCCTCACCAAGTTCGATTGGAAACAGGCCCGTGGCGGCCCGGCGCAGGTCAGTGGCGCGATCGACTACGCCTGGCCGAAGAAGGTCGCGATCGACGGAATCACCGCGACCCAGGGCACGCAGAAAATCGCCTGCGATGCCTTGCTTGAAAACCAGCTCCTCGTCCTGAAAAACCTCCGCTGGAACGACGGCAACGATGTCCTCCTCGAAGGCACTGCCAGCGTCCCGGTCACCGAGCAGCTCGGCGATGTAAAGGCGCTGCTGAAACAGACACGACCGCTCGCCATCGACATCGAGTCGCGCGAGCTCGCCCTCTCCCGCCTGCATCCCTTTCTCGCGGAAACCGTCCGCTTTCCGGACCAGGCGCGCGGCAAGCTGGCGCTCCACATTTCCGGCACACCCGCTGCCCCGCAGATCATGGGCGAACTCAGCGGTCGCGACCTTGGCGTGCAGTCTCAGAAGGACCTGCCGAAGGCCGATCTCGATCTGAAGTTCCGCACCGAGAACGAGCAGTTCTTCCTAGAGGGCGCGCTTATCACCCCCGGTTATCCGGCGGCGAATCTCGCGGCGAAGCTGCCCTTCAAGCCCGGCGTCTGGGCCGAGCATCCGGAGCTTCTAACAGATGAGAAGCTCGAAGCCTCGGTCCGCGTGCCGAATCTTGAACTCGCCCGCTTCGCCTCACTGGCCCCGACCTTGAAAACCCTCGCCGGCTCATTGAAAGCGGGCGTCACGGTCGGCGGCACGATTGGAAAGCCGGAGCCGCTCGGAGTCATCGAATTGAAGAACGGCGCGGTCACGCTCAACAGCGATTCGATTCCTCCGATCGAAAAAATCTCCCTTAAAGCCAGCGCCAGCGAGAAGGCAGTCGAACTCCAATCGCTCGCCCTAACGATGTCCAGCGGCACGCTCGACGGTCGCGGCAAGCTCACCCTCACCGCCGACCACAAGCCCGGTGATCTCGACTTCACCCTGAGCGGCCGTGCCTTGCCGCTGAAGCGCGATGACTCGATGATCGTCCGCAGCAATCTCGACCTCACCCTGCGCGGCCCCTGGACCACGGCCACGCTCGGCGGAAAGATCGGCATCGTGGACAGCCTCTTCTATCGCGACATCGAACTGCTGCCGATCGGCGTGCCATTCAATCAACCTTCCGCGCCGCAGTTGCCTTCGGTGGATGTGGCGAAAACCGATAGCGCCGCCTCCGCCCTGCCGGAGCCGTTTCAGAACTGGGTGCTGGCCGTGAAGGTGAAGACCGACAATCCCTTCCTCATCCGCGGCAACCTTGCCACCGGCGTGGTGTTGCTCGATGTCGATCTCGGCGGCACGTTTGGAAAGCCCGCACCACGAGGCAAGGCGATCCTTCATGATGTTTCCGCCAAGCTGCCTTTCAGCACGCTCGAGATTGCGGACGGCGAGGTCGTGTTTCGTCCCGAGGCACCCTTCGATCCCGCGCTCAACATCCGGGGGCGTTCGGTTGTCCGGCCCTATGAGGTGAACCTTTTCATCTATGGCAGCGTTTCCGATCCCAAGGTGCTCACCACGTCGAATCCGCCGCTGCCGGAAACCGAGATCATGACCCTCATCGCCACCGGCACCACCACCAAGGGCATCGAGGACCCGCAGGCCGCGCTCAGTCGGGCGGCGCAGTTGCTCGTTGAGGAGCTTCGCCGTGGACGTGTCCGATATGGAAAGCGACTCCAGCCGGTCTTGAAACTGCTCGACAAGGTGGACTTCCAGATTGGTCAGGAAAACCCCTACTCCGGTCAGAAGATGAATGCGGCCAACATCAATCTCGATGACAACTGGCTCCTCAGTGCCGGAATGGGAGAGGCAGGAAACTCCCGCGCCATGCTGATGTATCTGATCCGTTTCCGATGAGATTTCCTCTCCAGCTTCTGCTCCTGTTCCTGCTGACGTTCCCGTCCGCATGGGCGCAGTTGCTGCCGCGTCCCCTGCAAGGGAAAAAGGTGCTCACCGAGGTGCGGGTCGCTGGGATGAAGACGCTTTCCGAAGAGGAGGCGCTCAGCTTGGTGGGAGCCCGTCTGGAACACGTCCGTTCACAGCCACCCAGTGCCTCGCGGGCGGATGATGCGGCCTTCATGGTCCAGCGGCTGTTCCGCACCTACGGCTTCAGCCAGTGCCAGGTGACTTGGAAATTTTTCGGCAGGAATTCGGTTCAGCTCATCGTCACGGAAGGCCCGCGCCAGCTGTTGGGCGAGGTACGGATCGAGGGCACGGACAAGAAGAGCGCGCAGCTTCTAAGCAAGCTTTACGAGGTGCCGGCGCAGAAGCGATCCAATGGCATCCAGGGCAGGCCACCCTTCATCCAGGACGATGTCGCCGCCGGGATCGAGCTGATTGTGGCCGATTTCCACTCGCGCGGTTTCTGGACCGCCACCGCGACGGTGAAATCCCAATCAATCAATCGCGCCACTGGAAACACCGACCTCGTCATCAGCACGAATCCCGGGCCGCTGCACCTGATCAGTCAGCCCACGGTCGTCGGCATCACCGGGCGCAGCGATGCGCTCTCAGGAGACGCCCGCAAGTTCATCGGCCAGCCCGCCAACACCGCCTCCATCAATGGCATGCGCTCGGCGGTGGAGACCTTCTATCGCCAGCGCGGTTTCACCGAGGCGAAGATTCTCATGACCAGCCGGATCGAGGGCGGACGCTTTGTTCCGGGTTTCACCATCGAGGAGGGCAAAAGCTTCCAACTCGGCACCTTCACCTTCGAGGGACTTGGGAAAACTCGCCAGAACCGCATCCGCCGCCGCTTTGCGGACCTTGAGCACAAGACCCTCGACAACACCGTCGTGGACAAGCGCCTGCGTGAAATGATGGCCACCGGGGCATTCGAATCCGTGCGCATGGAAACGAAGGAGCGCGAGGGCAATGTCCTCGATGCCACCCTGCATTTCGTCGAGGCCGACGCACGCGGCTACACCGTCTCGGCCGGATTCGGCAGTTACGAGGGGCCGATACTAGGAGTTTCGTACTACGACCGCAACTACCGCGGCATGATGATGAACCTGAGCAGTGGATTTGAAATCACTGGTCGCACGCTGCTGGGTGAGGTGGGCCTGACCAATCCCTGGCTCTTTGGCAAGGATGTGAAGGGCAATGTCCGGCTGTTCATGTTGAGCGGCCTGAACGAGGGCTACACCACCTGGCGGGCCGGTGGCGAGGCGGGTGCGTCATGGCAGGCGTCCGAGCATTATGCCCTGGATCTTCGCGCCGGTTGGGCCTTTGTGAACACCAACGACGACGGCATTCCCTCGAATCTGCTGGGTGGGACGGTTTACGCCAATCCCTTCATCCGCTTCAACCAGCGCCTCGACTACCGGGACAGCAAGGTCCTGCCGACCAAGGGCTGGAACGCGGAATTTCCGATCGAGATCGGAGCGGTGACAGGCGAGGTTTCCACCACTTATGTGAAGTCCGAGCTCAGCGGAGCCTGGCGACGTCCGGTCGGCGAGGACGCGCAGATCGCCCTCGGGGCGCGTGCCGGATTCCTGATGGCCGGTGGCAACACGAATGACTTCCCGATCGATCTCCGCTTCTTTCTCGGCGGGCCGCGCAGTGTCCGCAGTTATGCCGAGCGGGAAATGGGACCGCGATCCCTCACGGGCTATCCGATCGGCGGTGAGGCGTATTGGGTGGCGAATGCGGAATACATCCACAGCATCGCGGGGCCGATGAAACTCGTGGGCTTCGTCGATGCGGGATCGCTTTCCCGGAAGTTCGACGGACTTGGAAGCGCAACGCCCGACGTCGCGGCTGGACTCGGCGTCCGCTTTGATCTGCCGGTCGGTCCGGTGCGCCTCGAATACGGCCACAACCTCACCCGCGACGGCGGCGAACCCAGCGGGGCCTTCCACTTCGCGATCGGCGTGGCGTTTTGAGAGGGCGGCCAGGCTGTCTGAAGTCATTTGGGCTTCGAGTCTGCCAACGCGGCAAGATGGAAGAACATCGCATATGCTGGATCACCGACAGTCCGAACCGGACACCGGAATCCTCCAGCGCGAGTCGGCGGGGCCGAGGGTGCAGCGCTCGGGGGCTTCGACGACCTTTCCGCATGACAGCCAGCCATCATTCCATTCGACCCACAGGGCCTTGCCCGGTGGTAGGTAGGCACCGGTGTTGATGATGAGGCGGTCCCGCTTTTTCCAGATGCCGGAAAGGTGGAAGTGGCCGATGAGGACGACCTCGGCCTTGGGGAAATAGTGCTCGGCAAAGGCGGCGGCGGCATCGGCCTGGTTCAGCCACGATTGCAGCATGTTCAGCGCGCGCTGGGGCGGACGAACGGCTTCCCAGACGCGTTGTCTGAGTTTCTTGCCCTTCGGAAATCCACGCGGAAGGAGAAAGCGGGCGATCTCGCGGGCGAGCTTGAGTCGCTCACCCGCATCGTCGGCGGCGGCATGGTGCTGTTTCCAGAGTTCGCGGATCCTTTCTTGTCCGGCGATGGCTTCGCGGCTCCAGGGCGAACTGTCGAAGAACAGCGCATCGCCGTGGGTGATGAGGATTTTTCCGTCCGCGAGCTCGACCCAACCGGTGCCGGGCCAACCGGGATCGTGGTTGCCGGCAAGGAAGACCGCCTCGGCCCCTTCCTCGCGGCAGAGGGTCTTCAGCTCCTCCAGCATCTGGCCGGATTTCTCATGAAACACGAGGGCAAGCTCCTGCCAGGTATCGCCATTGAAAATCACGGTGCCAGCTCCGGAGATGAGTGGACGAAGCGACTCCACCGAGCTGATCCTCGAGACGCGATGACCCAGATGGAGGTCGGAAAGGATGCGGATGGGTTCCTTCATCCTTGGGCGCTGCGGCGTTGGCGGACGGCTTCGAAGAGACAGACGCCGGTGGCGACGGAGACGTTCAGGCAGGCGACCTTTCCGGCCATCGGGATGGAGGCGAGGAAGTCGCAGTTCTCCTCGGTGAG
>JAIYDT010000183.1 GCA_027487355.1 Verrucomicrobiaceae bacterium | reverse complement strand
GGCCTGACAGGTGCGGGCGGCAGCATCCTCACGCTACCTGTGTTGGTCTATCTCGCGCATGTGCCACCTGCGGAAGCAGTCGGACTGAGTCTCTTCGTCGTAGGCTCGGCCGCAGCGGTCGGGGCCTTGCAGCGCTTTTGGAAAAAGGAAGTCCATCTCAAGGCAGTCCTGCTGTTCGCGCTCAGCGGCATGCTCGGCGCGCTCGGAGGATCCAGACTCACGCACCTGGTTTCCCCGACGGTGCTGATGACGATCTTTGCAGGCATGATGCTGCTGGTGGCCATCCAGATGCTGCGTGGCTCAAAGGCCGGATCCGATCTGTGCGCGGACTGCCGTCCCGCCCGATGCCTGCTCGCAGGAACGGGCGTCGGCATTCTAACAGGATTCATCGGCGTCGGCGGTGGCTTCCTTCTCGTTCCAGCGTTGATGAAATTCGGTAGGCTTCCGCAAGGTGTCGCCACCGGGACCTCCCTCGCGATCATCGCCTTCAACTCAGCCGCCGGTTTCGCAGCGCACGCCGGGGCCGCTCCGATCCGCTGGACACTCGCCCTCACGTTCGCGGCCATCGCAGCAGCGGGCGTGCTGGCCGGACAAAAAATCGCCTCACGCCTTCCAGTGATCCGGCTGCGACAAGGCTTCGCCGCCATGGTCATCCTCACCGGCCTGATCGTCCTTTGGCAGACCTTCGCCCATCGTTGACACCTCGTGGCTCAGCCCCCGTAGTGAATCCATGAATCCGGAAACGCACGCCATCCAGGCCCGCCCAGGCTGGGTGCTGCTTGGAGGATGCATGCTCGCCTTCCTCGCCTCCGCTGTGAACGCCGACTTCATGATCCGGATCGGCGTTTCCGTCAGCCATCTAACAGGTGATCTATCCCGCATCACGATGGAAACCGTGAAAGCCGGCGGACACTGGTCGGCCGAGGCCGCTGTTCTGTGCTTCTCGCTGATCGGCTTCGTCGGTGGCGCGGCGACCTCAGGCTTTTTCATTCATCATCCCACTCTTGAATTGGGACGTCCCTATGGTCGCTCGGTGATCGCGATCGGCCTGCTGCTGATCCTCTGCCACTTCCTCGCGGAATCCTCGCCGCTGGCCACCTGCTTTATCGCCGCTTGGGCCTGCGGCATGCAGAACGCCCTCGCCACGCGCTATCATGGGGTCATTCTCCGCACCACCCACATCACCGGCCTGCTCACCGATCTCGGGCAACTCCTCGGCATGAGGCTTCGTGGCCATCCGATCGAGCTGTGGAAAATCACAACTCCGCTTCTACTTTCCATCGCCTTCGCCTCCGGCGCCGCGACGGGAGCCATTCTCAATCTCAAGGCGAACGTCCCCGTCACCCTTGTCTGCGGCAGCGCCTACGTGATCGGTGGAATCGTGTGGTCGATCGTCAAACGGCTGCTTCCCAAGACTAAAGCCTGAGCAGACCCCGCTGCAGCGCCACCGCCACGGCCTCGGTGCGGTCATGGACACCGAGTTTCTGGAACAGGGTCTTCATCCGCGTCTTCACGGTTTCCTCGGAGATGAACATGGCCGCCGCCATCTCCTTGTTGCTCTTGCCGCGCATGAGGAAGCGCAGCACGTCGAGTTCACGTGCGGTGAGCCCCGGACGCACCATGCGGTCGGCCAGCCGGTTGGCGATGGCTTGGGTAAGGTAGCGATTTCCCGCATGGACCTGCATCACCGCTTCGATGATCTCGGCCCGCTTGGTGTCCTTGGGGAGATAGCCAAGCGCGCCCGCCTCGAGGGCATTGAACACGTCCTCTTCGTTGTCATACGTGGTGAGCACCAGGATCCGGCTGTTGGGATCGCGTTTGATCAGCTCCTTGATCGTATGAATGCCGTCCCCACCCGGCATCCGCAGATCGAGGATGAAGAGATCGATGCTCTCGCGGCCGACAATTTCCAGAACCTCCATGCCACTGCCTGCCTCAGCGACCACGGTGAACTCGGTCTGGCTGTTCAGGATCGAGGCAAGCCCCTCGCGGAGCGGAGGATGATCGTCGGCTAACAGGATGCGGATGGGTGTGCTCATGTGGTCAGGGTTACGGAGACTTCGGTGCCTTTTCCAGGACTGCTTTCAATGGTGAAACTGCCATCAAGCGCGGCGACGCGCTCGGCCATACTGGTGAGCCCGAAGCCCTTGCCTGCATTGCCGGTGACATCGAAGCCCTTGCCGTCATCGCTCACGATCAGCGTGAACCAGTCGGAGCCATAACGCAGCCTCGTATTGACCCGACCCGGCGAGGCATAGCGCACGGCATTGGTGATGGCCTCCTGGGCGATGCGCAGAAGGGCCGCCTCGTGTTCCGGGGGCAAGGGCCGCGGCGTGCCTTCGATTTCCTGGCTGAAAATGACGCGCCCGGCCTCGCCGAGGTCGTTGGTGAAACGACGAAGCGCGCTGGCGAGGTCCGCCTCACCGAGGGCCAGTGGGCGGAGGTTCCAAATGGTGCGTCGTGCCTCTTTCAAACTATCACTGACCAGACCGCGCGCCCTTTCAACATGATGTCGCGCCAGAATCGGGTCCGTCCCAATGACATCCGGCACACATTCGAGCTGCAGCGAGATCGACGTCAGCCCCTGTGCAAGTGAGTCATGGATCTCCCTTGCAAAGCGCCCGCGCTCCACCAGCACCGCCTCGAACTCGCGGCGCCTCGTCTCGTCCTCCCGCCGACGCCTCACGCGCGCAAGCCCGAAGATCCCGAGCATCAGGAAAAACAGGGCCACCGCCACATAGGTGACCCTTTCTGCCGTCCAGTAGGGAGGCAACGCCCGGGTCTGGACATCCGCACGGGATCTGGCAATGAGCATCAGGCTGTGGTCCTCCTGCATCGGATCATTCGTGCCGGAAGCACTGATCTTGGCGATGCCCGTCACCCTCACCTGCGATCCAACCACCAGGCTGGATCTCGGGGATCGCACCCCTTGATCCCAAGGCACCAGACAGCGAAACACGGCCTTGCCATCGCGCATCTCAAGCATCTCGCCATCATCCGAATGCTGGATATCTAACAGCATGCCCTCCAGCGCGACCAACTCGGAATCATTCCTCGTATCGAGCGCCTCCGACGCGCTCATGGCCACTGGCATCGGACTGGTCGTGACCCCCTGCAGCTTCAAGCTCCTCGCGCGGAGAAAGGGCTTCACCTCCCCTGCCATCGGTCGCCCTTCCACCTCGATCACCGTGCCTGGCAGGGCCGCGATCGGTTGGGCCGTCTGGATCCAGATGCTTCCGTCCTCCGTCTTGAGATAGAATCCGCGTCCCGGCTGGGTGAAGGTCGAGACTCCGCTCAGACGGACAATGTCCACCGAACCCGGTCCTCCGAGACGAAACAACTCATTCGCCCTCGTCACCGTCGTGGGAGACTGCGGCTCAAACTCCGCCCCGATCGTCTCGATCTCGGAAAGCGTGCTGACACGAAGAAAGCGGCGGGTCATCTGTCGGACCGAGTTGAAACTCGAGGCCACCACTCCGCGCGCACGGATCCTCTTTTCCGCAAGCCCCCACGGCACCGATCT
>JAIYDT010000019.1 GCA_027487355.1 Verrucomicrobiaceae bacterium | reverse complement strand
TGGTGAAGCACGGCAAGGAATCACGGCGCTATGTTTACAGCCCCTCGATTCCGGAAAAGAAGGCGAAGCAATCGGCGCTGCGTCAATTGCTGACGACCTTCTTCGAGGGCCGGCCCGAGAAGCTGGTGGCCTCGCTGTTGGATCCCGAGGATCAGCAACTCAGCAAGGCCGAGATTGAACGCATCCGCAGTCTGATCGACTCCAACTCCTGATCCACCACACCATGATCCCACTGCTCCTCTTTCCTGCTCTGGCCGCCGCTGTGGTATGGCTGGCAGGTCGTCGTGATCCGGCACGCGATCCTCGGCTGACGACGCTTTCGCTGGGCTTGCTTGCGCTGTTCCCGCTGCTGCTGCTTTTGCCGAAGGTGCCAATTCTGCCGGTGCAGGTTGAGCAGATCTCGCAGCCGGTCACGGGCTTTCCTTGGAAGACCTTGCTGGCGTCCATCTGGATCGCGGGAAGTGGAGTCGCCCTGACAAAACTGGCGCTTGGAATGATCGGGCTGATGGGCTGGAGACAGCGATCGGTCGTTCTTGAACGCCTCGAAGACGGCATCGAGCTGCGCCAGCTCGAATCGCTGCATGGTCCTGTGGCTGCCGGAGTTTTCCACAAGGTGATCTATGTGCCGAAGGCGTGGTCGGGCTGGGATGACGAGACGCGGGCCACGGTGCTGCTTCATGAACTGGCGCATCATCGGCGTCGGGATCCACTGGTGCGCTGGATCGCCTCTCTGGTGGTGGCGCTGCATTGGTTCAATCCGCTGGTCCACTGGATGACGCGGCGTCTGGCCCTGCAGTGCGAGCAGGCCTGCGACCGGCTGGTGGTTTCGAATGGCGTGGCCGCTCCGCGCTATGCCGAGCTGCTGTGTCGGTTTGCGACCGGAACCAGCATGCCTGCAGGTGCCTTGGCGATGGCGGAGAAGTCCTCGCTGGAGCAGAGGGTCAGGCACCTGATGCAGCCGCGCGGCGCGAAAGGGTTCGTCACTCTGGCCGTGCTTGCCTTCATCACGGTTGGAGGGGCCACCATTCTCGCCACCGGTGGAGCAAGGCCGCAGCCCTCGCCCGCACCGGATCGTGAAGAGGTCGAGCTTCGCCTCAGCGCCGATCCCTTTCCAGCGGATCAACCTTGATCCAACCTGATCGATTTCCCCTCCATTCCGATGAGTCCCAAGCACGTCCTGATCCTCGCTGTCACCGGAGCCGCGCTGCTGGGCACGGGGTTTCTGTTAGGTCGAAAAGGCCAGCATTCGCTCTCAGCAGCAACTCCATCGGAGCCACAGGGCCGACAAAGCGATGCCGCGCTGGTGCATCGCCTGCTGGAGGAGGATCTGGAACACCGATTGTTTCCCTTTGCTGCCGTGGTCGAGGCCTCATCAGGAAAGCAGGTGATTCCGCTCGATGAAAGCGAGCCGCATCGGTTGGTGAAGAGCGCCATCGAGTCGGCCCTGGAGAAGAGCCTGAAGACCCTCAGCGCCGAGGACTCACCGGTGCGGCAGTTGCGGCGCATCAACGAGGCCTCGCGCTTCTTCGAGGATGCCCTGCACGCCTCGATCAACGCCACGCCGGGCCTGCGTTGCGAGGTTCCACCGAATCGCCGGGGCGAGGCCCAGAGAAGTGGCTACCCTGACCTCAAGATCACTCATCTCGCCAGCGGCACAGTGTTTTATCTCGACCCTAAACTCGTCGAGCAAGGCTCATGGACCAGCACCCTGCGGACGTTTTACTTCGAACCGAAGGATGAGACCCTGAAGATCAACGACGACGCGGTCCATCTCCTCTGCGGCATCGAGCACGACGGCCATGACGGCCAGTGGAAATTCATCGGCTCGAAGCTGGTGGATCTTTCCAGCCTGCAAGTGCGGCTCAAGGCCGAGTTCCAGGCCTCGAATGCGGACGTCTATGGAGCAGGAAACAAATAGCCGTCTTCACACGGGAACTTCCATGCCCTCGGCCATCGCGAGCTTCCGCTGCTGATCATCGAAGGTCAGAAAGGCCTCCGCACCGAGATGAAGCGCCGTCGCGACATGCAGGAGATCGGCCAGTCGATGACCGCCTTCTCGCGTGTGACGATCACTGAGTTGCTCGGCGATGCGATGGACGTCCGCCCAATCGACGACCTTCATCGCCAGAACCCCGGCCACAAGGTCCGACTGGAGGTCCCGCAGCATCCGGGTTCCTTCGGCAAGCGGGAAGCCCTTCTTGCGATCCAACTCGAAGAGCCGCGTCTGCAAGCGAACCGATTGGCGGAACTCCAGAACCAGAAGGCTGGATACGGGCAGCACTCCGTTCAATGAAGCCATGAACCCGATCGCCTTTGGTGAGTGCACCTGCCTCCGATAAAGGGAGCACAAAAACGAGGTGTCTGGAAAAGCGTTCATCCTTCCTCACCCTCGAGTTCGTAAGCCCTCATTTCAGCCACCTCTTCATTGCTGAAAACCCGATCGCCCCAGGTCTCCTTTAGCCGGGCTTCAAAATCCGGCATCTTGACCGGTTTGCCCTCGCCCGTCATCGGCGTGAGCATCGCGATGGCCTGACCGCGCTTCTCGATGCGGACGGATTCCCCTTCCCCGAGCCAGGCTTCGAGCTTGGCGAACTCATTTCTCAACTCGCGGACGGTGGCCGTTTTCATGGGGACAAATTATGTCCACCTCTCGGAAAGTCAATCCAGCGTGGGGAAAGATCCGCCATCATCCGTCATGGACGCCACGCGCGGCCCCCGCTAGCCTCGCCGCGAATGCCAGCCCGTTCCCAACGTACCAGCGGCTCCGTCGCGATGGACGATTACCTCGAACAGATCCTCCATCTGATCGAAGCCAAGGGCTACGCGCGGGCGGTGGACATCTCGAAGAACCTCGG
>JAIYDT010000376.1 GCA_027487355.1 Verrucomicrobiaceae bacterium | reverse complement strand
GCGTCGCTGATCCTGATGTTTGGAGTGCTGCTGGTGGCGGCGACCTCACTGGAAGGAGCGGCGGGCTATGTCGCCGCGCGGGTGAATTCCGGATTGATTCCGAGGATGGACGTGATCGCCGGGTGGAGATTGCTTTCGAGCTACCTTCTCATGATTTCCGCCTTCGCCTTGATCCTGAAGATCCTGCCACGCCGGAGACCGAAATGGCGGCATGCCCTCCTTGGTGCCACGTTCTCGGCGGCGATCGTAGGCTCCCTGAAGACCGTGCTGGATCTCTATCTGCGGAAAACCCTGTGGGCCTCCTTCATCGGCAGCGGCCTCACCCTGCTGGTTTTCCTGTTCTGGATGTTCCTCTCGATCCAGGCCTTCCTGGCAGGAGCTGAGCTGGCCGCGTGGATGGGGAGGCGCAGCCTGATGAGGAAGAACAAATTATAGGTCCTATAAGGCTTCTCAGCCCTTCACAGCCGCCACAATCTCCTCCACCGCAGCCATCCTGCCGATACCCTGGTAGCCACAGGCGAGATCGCCCGACTCCGGGCCAATGAAGCGGACCCCATCCTCGATCAGCCTTGCCACATTCCGCTGGGTGGCGGGGTGTTGCCACATCTTGCCATTCATCGCCGGCGCGATGAGCACCGGCGTGCTGCGCGGCAGGGCGAGGTAGCAGGAGGAAAGTGGATCCGGCGCGAGACCATTGGCGAAGTTCCCGAGGGCATCCGCGCTCGCGGGGGCGACGAGAAAAAGGTCGGCTTGATCAGCCAGCTCGATGTGTCCCGGTTTCCACGATTGCTTTTCATCCTCCAGGCTCACCAGGACCGGCTGGCGGGTCAGCACCTGAAGCGTCAGCGGCGTGATGAACTCGGTGGCCGCCCGGGTCATCACCACATGCACCTCGTGGCCAGCCTTGACCAGTTGGGACGCAAGATCGGCGGCCTTGTAGGCGGCGATCGATCCGGTGATGCCGAGAAGGATGTTCATGGCTGGAGTCTGGAAACCCGCAGGCGCTCGCCGAGCAGGAGGGACTTGAAGCGTAGATAATCTTCCTCCTGGGTGCCGGAGAGCAAGCGGAAGGTGTACTCCGGCCAGTGGCGCATTTCCTCCAGCGCGTTGTGCATCCGCAGGGCGATGACCTCCGCGCTGTCGGTGCCGCGACCGGAAAGCCGGGCGAGGAGCTCGGTTTCATCCGGCGGCATCACGAACAGATCCACCAGCGAGCTGCGGATCATCCGGTCTTCGCAACCACGCACCTGCGCCGCTCCCTGCACGTCGATGTCCATCACCACATCCATGCCTTTCTCGAGGAAGCTGATGACCTCGGAGCGCAAGGTGCCATAGTGGTTGCCGTGGACGCAGGCATGTTCGAGAAAATCCCCGGACTCGACCCGGCGGGTGAACTCCTCGACCGAGAGAAAATGATAGTCGCGACCATGAACCTCGCCCGGACGCGGCGGACGGGTGGTGCAGGAAATCGAGTAGTGGGTCTCCCGCTCGTTGGCGATCCGCCGGCAGAGCGTGGTTTTCCCGGAGCCCGAGGGGCCGGAGACGACGAGAAGGATGCCGTGGCGTTGTGGCATAAGGTCCGGGATGAATGAGGCGGCGGAAGCGGGCCCACAGAACACGGAATCCGGAGCCTCTGGCGCAAGAACAAACGAAAATCGCCACCCAGCGGGCTGCGGCGGACAAATTCCCTTCTTGTGAATCACTGCGGAGCCCTCAGCTTGAAGGAACCATGAGCCAGCCCCCATCGCCCCAGATTCCAGGATCCGCCCCGAAGAAAAAAGGTTTACCCACCCTCGCCTGGGTAGGGATCGGCTGCGGCGGCATCGTCATCATCTGCATCATCGCCGCAGTGCTCGCAGGAGGTTTTCTCTTCAAAGTGGCCAAATCAGCGCTCGCCAACCCCGGCAAGTCCTCGGCGGAGTTCGTGGTGGCTGGCAACAAGGACCTCACCAAGGTTTCCGAAAATGATGACAACGGCGAAATGACCGTGCGGGTGAAGAGCACCGGTGAACAACTTACCTTGAGATACGACGATCTGGCGAAGGGTCGCATCCTCGCGAAGGACAAGGACGGCAACGTCGCGCCACTCAGCCAGGGGGATCTCGCCAAGGTGCCCGCCTGGGTGCCACGCTATCCGGGCATCACCGATGAGGTCTCGCTGAGCCAGTCGGAAGATGCCTCGTCGGGCATGCTGGCCTTCACCACCAACGACTCCGCCGAAGCGATCAAGAAATTCTACAGTGATGAAGCCGACAAGATCTCGCTCAATTCCTCAACCAGCACCTCCGTGAACCTGGGGGACGCCAACAAACTGAACCTGACCTTCGGCAGCGGCCCACGTGCCCTCAAGGTCGATGCCTTCAACAAGTCCGGCGAGCCCTTGTCCGTGAAGGTCCTCTACAGCGGAAAGTGATCGAATCCCCCGGCGGCTCCGCTTGATCATCCGGGGCCGCCCCCTTCCGTTTCATGAAAAGTTCCCTCATCGCCGCCCTCCTGCTGGCCAGCCTCCAAGCCGCCAAGGCGGACTTCGCCAGCGAGGTCCTCGATGCGACTTTCAAGTTCTATCACGCCGACTCCACCTCCACTTGCTTTCTGGTGAAACGCGACGAGCCCGACAAGTCGGTCTATCTCGTCACCACCGCCCACACGGTGGAGCGCACCAAGGGCGAGACCGCGATCCTCGTACTTCGCGATCAGAAAAAGGACGCCTCCTACTCTCGGCACGACCTCACCTTGAAGATCCGCTCCGGCGACAAGCCGCTCTGGGTCCGCCATGAAAAGCAGGACGTCGCGATGCTGAAACTCACCGAGCCGCTGCCCACCGAAGTGGCGGTTTTGCCGGCATCCCGACTGGCCGATGAGGGCCGGCTCAAGGAAGCCGCAGTCCACGTGTGCAGCCCGCTGTTCGTGCTGACCTATCCTCAGCGCTTCGAGGCGAACGGCGCTGGCTTCCCCGTTGCCAG
>JAIYDT010000131.1 GCA_027487355.1 Verrucomicrobiaceae bacterium | reverse complement strand
TAGGAGTTGTCCGCGCCTGAAGCGGGTTGGCGGTCGGCATCGAAGTAGGACTGGCTCCTCTTTTCGCCTGCGATCCGGCCGTTGTCATCGGAGCGGCCATGCCAAGCGTGAGACTGGACGGCCTGTGATTGCGGGTCGACTTCGAATGAGGAGCCACCGGTGATTCCAACACCGCCGACTAGTTTGGTCCTGGCCTCGCTCGGCAGGAAATCCACCGACTTGGCTGCAACTTTCATGGAGCTGCGTTCCTCAAATCCAAAGCGATACAGCATTCCGAACATCGCGCAGGCGGCGGCTGTTAGAATGGTTTTCACCAACCAGCGCGAGGGCGCGGTTGGACCCTCGGAGCGCCGACGTTGACGCAACCTGCCGGGCTTGAGCGGAGAACGGCTGGGCGCTGCCGACTGGAGGATGGGAATGTCCTGCTCCGGCTGGCTTTCGCCGAAGAGTTCCTCGATTTTCGCCCGCTTGTCCGGCGGGAGTTTCCAGGCCTCATCGGCCTCGGCGGATTCCGCCTCGCTGAGGAGGCCGTGAAGGGCGCGCATGCGGCGGCGGAAGACGAGCAGCTCGGGGCGCTCGTCGCAAAGGCGTTCCAGTTCCCCGGCCTCGAAGGCGGAGGCCTCGCCGAGGACCCATGCGACGATCCGCGCCTCAAGCGAGGCATCGCCGACAGGTTCAAGCGGTGGATGTTCGTTCATTGGAAAAATTCGATGTTCAATGTTGGACGTTCGATGTTCGACGTTCCTCAGCCATCGGCGGATTCGACGCCTAGACGGCGCAGGGAATCGGCGAGTCCCTTGAGGAGGTGGTGGAGCTTGTAGCCGATGTTTCCGGCGCTGAGGCCGGTGTGTTCGGCGATCTGGTCGTACTTGAGTCCGTCGTGGTATTTCATTTCCAGGAGACGCCGGTCGTCATCGCGGAGTTCGGAAATGAGGAGCCGGAGGGTGCCGGAGGCCTCCATGCGGCCGAGGTCTTGCTCGGGGGTGGGGCTGGTGCTTTCCCACTCGCGGGAGTCGTCGAGCGGGGATTCGTGGCGTCGTTTCCGGAGGTGGTTGAGGGCGAGGTTGCGCAGGCAGCGGTAGAGCCAGGGGCGGGGTTGCTGGACCTCGGCCCAGTGCTGGTGGAGGCGGAGGAAGCTTTCCTGGACGAGGTCCTCGGCGGTTTCCCGAACCCCCGTCAGGCCGTGGGCGAAGCGGAGGAGCGGACTCTCCTCTGCCTCGAAGACCTGCCGGAATGTGGGTTTTTCCTCCATGGTGGGTCGGATCGGCAGAACGGCGGACCTGGGTGGGTCAGTCGGCGCTGGATGGATGGATCTCCGGGATTCCATGGACGGAAGAGGGCACGCTCATGCTTCGTTACAGGCTAAGACCCGCCGGGGAGAGGTTTCTTGGAAAAAAGGGCGAAGTTTTTTCCGGGCGGCGATCTCTCCAGAGCCGAACGGCATTCGTTAGGCGCGATCTTCCCTTGCGGGCAGGGGGCGACCGACCTTGAATGACCGCGTCTCCAGCCATGTTCATCCTCAAGAAACTCTTCCAACTCCGGGATCACGCCAATTCGGACGCGGAGAAGCCGTTTCTGGATCATCTGGAGGACCTGCGGGTCACCATCACCAAGATCGTGGTGACGCTTTTGATCTCGATGACGGTCTGTTTCACGTTTCAGGATAAGCTGATGGGCGTCCTGAAACGCCCGGTGGAGCAGGTCTGGTACATCCACCAGCAGTCGCTGCTGCCGGACAAGGACAAGGTCACACGACCGATGACGGTGGAGCTCTGGGAAAGCGCCAAGAAGCTGGAGCGCGCCGCCGCGCCGCTTTCCGAAGCCGAACGGTCGCTGCTTTATCAAGCGGTCGGGGATGAAGCCGTCGTCCACTACGCGAAATCCGCCGCTCTTCTCCGCAGCGTGCTGACCTTGGAGGAAAAGAAGCGCGAGGGCTACATCGCGAGCCTGCCGGTGGCTGAGGAGATCAGGGGCGAACTGCGGGCGCTGCTCAAGACCAAGGCCAACCCTGAGCTCAGCGCGATGAGCGACGCCCAGCGCATGTCTGCGCTGAAACCGACGGAGACCTTCATGCTTTCCATGAGCCTGTCGTTCTTCGCGGGCATCGTGGTGGCTTTCCCGTTGCTGCTCTATTTCATCCTCCAGTTCATTCTGCCGGGCCTTCACGGGCACGAGAAAAGCGTCCTTTGGCCCGCGCTGGCGATCGGCTTCGGGCTCTTCCTCGGCGGCGTGCTCTTCGCCTATTACCTGGTCCTGCCAAAGGCGCTGGTGTTCTTCTTCGAGTGGGGAAATGACATGGGCATTTCGAACGACTGGCGGATCGGGGAATACATCGGCTTCGCCACGCAGTTCACCCTGCTGTTCGGCGCGTCCTTCGAACTGCCTGTCGTCGTGATGGTCATGGTGAAGCTCGGTCTGCTGGGATACGAGACGATGAAGAAAACCCGCGGCTACGCCATTGTCGCCATCTTCGTCATCGCTGCCGTCCTCACGCCAACGCCGGACATTTTCACCCAGTGCCTGATGGCCTGTCCGATGATCCTGCTTTATGAAGGCTGCATCTGGCTGGCCTGGTGGGACGGCAAGAAGCAGGCCAAGAAGGAGGCCGCCGAGGCCGAGGAAGAAGCCGCCAGGGCCAGAGAGCGGATGACGCGTCTGCTGGAGGAGCACAAGGATCTCGATCTCTACGGCACCGAAGGCGACGAGCATCACGGTTTCCATGACGAGCATCACGGTTTCCATGACGAGCATCATGGTGTCCATGACGAGCATCACGACGATCGCCACGAGGAAATCGCCGGCGATCACCCGGAGCCACCGGTCGAGCATGATCCCGATCTGAAACCGAAGGACGACGACCAGCCGAAGGACTGATCCCAAACGCTGAAAGGCAAACCTCGAAAAAACACGAAGGGACACGAAAGGCAGGGAGTTCCGGGGATCATTGAATCCGTTTGGATGGCGGCCAGATCTCCTGAACCTGATTCGCTTTCGTGCCTTTTCGTGTTTTTCGTGGTTCTTATTCTTCCATTCAAACTGATCCCCCGAACGGGCGAATGGTTCCGCTTGGCTCTGCTCGGGGAAATCTGATTTCCTCGGGCATGTTCCTCGGGATCGATTCCTCCACGCAGTCACTCACCGGCCTCCTCATTGATCCGGCCACCGGCCAGATCGTCCAGCAGACCTCGGTCAATTTCGGCTCCGAACTCCCGCAGTTCGGCTCGCCCAGCGGCTTCATCCCCGGAGGAAAGGACGGCGAGGTCCACGGCGATCCGC
>JAIYDT010000518.1 GCA_027487355.1 Verrucomicrobiaceae bacterium | reverse complement strand
GAAATGGAGGCAAAGAGTTCTCAAATACACCGTTCAATCGCCCAATAGAATCCGATCAGTGCGATGGCCGTGGAGGCGGTCCGCGAGATCCGTTTCACGTAGAGATCGCGTTTCCACCACGCGGCAACGGCGGCGTAGGTCAGTCCGATGACGACGACCTGCCCGGCTTCGATGCCCAGATTGTAGCTGAAGAGCGCGGGCAGAAACTCGATTTCGCTCAGCGAGGCTCCACCGAAGGTGTGGGCGAAGCCCAGCCCATGCACCAGCCCGAAGCCGAAGACCAACCAGGGGTGCCAGCGGCTGATGCGGTCAAGGAACAGGTTCTCGATTGCAACGAATGAAATGCTCAGCGCGATGGCGACCTCAACAAACGATGTCGGCACCGAGACTAGTCCATGCAGCGCGAGTCCCAGCGTCAGCGAATGACCGATCGTGAAGAGTGTCATCTGCGCCAGCAGCACGCTGAGGCTGCGGGAAAGGAAGAACAGCGCGAGGATGAAGAGGATGTGATCGAGGCCTTCCGGCAGGATGTGCGTGAAACCGGAGACGAAGTACCGCGGCACCACCGACGTGGCGGCGGTGGCGGCGAGGATGGAACAGAGAACCGGGCGGGTCATCGGGCGAAGTCTTGATTCTTGGACGGATTATGAAAAACTACGAAAGTCACGAAAAGCACGAAAGAAGAAGCAATGGTGAAGATCCTTGCACGCACCTGATGAATGATTCCGACGCGATTCTGAACTCCCTGATTTTCGTGATGTTTCGTGAGTTTCGTGGTTTGTATTTCAGGATTCAGGTTGATGCGATTTCGATCCGCCCGACGGGAAGTCCAGCGGCTCCCGCCGGGTGATGAAGGGCCAGGGCTCCTGCGTCAGAAGCGCCGCGTCACGGAGAGTCGGACGGTTCTTGGCTCGGCAGGGTGGAAGTGCACATCGCCCACGGGGGCCACCTCGCCGGGGAGCTGGGACTCGTAGTAGTATTCGATGTCGTTGTCCTTTCGCCCAAGAATGTTCAGGCAATCGACGGCGACTTCCCAATCATTCTTCCTGTAGCCAATGCGGCCATTGACCTGGAAGCTGGCCCGGGATTCCACGCTTCCATCCTCGATCAAGGGACGCGGTGCGAAGTAGCGGCCACGCAGACTTCCGAAAAGGCCCTCCTTTTTTCCAAGGGTGATGCCTGCGTTCACGGTGATGGGCACGGCTCCGGGGATCTCATCGGCAGACCCGACTCCGATCAACTTGCCCTCGGCAAGGGTCAGTTCGTTGTCGATGAACAGCCAGTCGGTTGGACGCCAGTAGGTGGACCATTCCACCCCGAAACGCTCCGTCGCCGGTCCGGGTTCGGAGGTTCCCGCGTCTCCGACGTAGATCAGCTCGGAGTCGCTGTGCAGATAGAACAGGGCTAGCGTGCTGACCACGTTCGGCAAGGCTTCCGTGCGAACCCCGAGTTCGTATCCATAAGTGCGGACCAGCGGATCGACCGATTGCGTTGGCAGTGCGGTGACGGGATCGATGCTGATGGTCACCCCACGAGCGTCGTTGCTGTGAAAGCCCATTCCGGCATTGGCATAGAGTTCGGTTTCTTTCCACGGACCGAAGATCATGCTCAGCTTCGGACTGACGATGCCGGCGGTCTTGTCGCCGGAGTTCGCGGGGTTGTCGCTGTCCACGTCGAAATGGAATCCGTCGGCCCGCAGGCCGGGCTGGATGCGGAACCAATCATTCACATGATAGTCGCCCGTGGCATAGAGGCCAACATTGCCCTCATACACATCATCGACACGAACGGTGTTGAGGCGGCGGCGGTTGCGGGTGTTGTAGAGTCCGACTCCATTGATGAAGTCATGTCTCGTCTGAAGTCCCAGCGTGAGCGAGTCCTTCTGGCCGAAGTTCCATTGGCGACGGATCTCACCACCGGCGAACACACGGCCGTCCTGCTGCTCGAACTGATCGCCATTGATCGGATCGTTGAGGAAGTAGGTGAAGTTTGAGAACAGATCGAGATCATACGATCCGATATAGAAATCGGCATGGGTTTGGCCATCGGTGTTTTCATGATCCCAGGCTCCCATCAGGCTGTAGCGGCTGGATTCCCCGTTGACGGAGTTGTCGATGTTTCCAAAACGGCCGATCAAGCCACTGTCGACGGCTCGGCGCGGAACCTGGTCGGTGGAGTCCCACCGGCCATCGTACCCCATCGCGGTGAGGCTGAATTTGTCCGGCCCGGATTCCTTGAAATACTTGAGGAAGCCGTTGATCCGCTCGGAGTTTCCTTCGCGATTCCAGGGTCCGTCGTAGTAGTTGTATTCGAGTGCATAGGTCAGGCCGGATTTCTGTTTGTCATCCGAGAGGTCGATCGTGTCGGCCAGCAGTCCGCGGAGGTAGTTGTTCTCCCCGTAGCCAAAAGTGGCGATGCCCTGCGGGAGGGCGTCGAAGAAGTTGAACTTCGCCGCACCTGCCGTGCTGAGGTCACCGAGCTGGCCGAAGAACGGGCCTTTCCAGTAGTCGAGTTTTTCGACGAGTTCGGGGATGATCGGATTGAGGTCGGCGTAGCCCTGGCCGTGGGCGTGGGTGACGAAGTTGACCGGCTGGCCATCCATTGAAATGGAGAAGTCGGTGCCGTGATCGAGGTTGAAGCCACGAACGAAGTACTGGTTCGCTTTGCCGTCGCCCGAGTGCTGGGTGATGATCACACCGGGGACGAGTTCGAGGAGTTCGCCACGTCTCAAGAAGGGACGTTCGGCAAGTTCCTCGAAGCTGGCCTGGCCTTTCGAGGCGGTGCCTGCGGTGCCGACCAGGCTTTCGGATTTTCCGGTGACGATGAGCGGTTCGAGTTCATCAGGGGAGGTCTGCGCGTGGGCAGTGAGGGAGAGGAGAGGAAGGATGAGTGAAAGTGGTTTCATGGAGGGAAAGATGGGAATGTGATTGTGCAAACAGTGAGGAGGTCCGATGCGGAAAGGCCCGCACGGCACACGTTCAGATCAGGCAACGTGCCTGAAGCTCACCGGCTCGAACAGCCGGCACGGATCATCCCACCCTCGGGGGTGGACCAGGTGGTGGCAGGGGCCACAACGGGGTCCAGGTTGGCTCCCCATCGCAACGCGGAACCGGCGTTGCG
>JAIYDT010000235.1 GCA_027487355.1 Verrucomicrobiaceae bacterium | reverse complement strand
CTGCGCGATCTTGCTTTTCGGTTGAATGGGATTGTCCCGATCAGCGGAAGACAGGAAGCTTCAGAACGGCCACCGTGCCGCCTCCTTCTGCGGGGTCGAGCTGGATGGTGCCGCCGTGAACGTCGGCGGCTTCCTTGACGAGGGTGAGCCCGAGGCCGGTGCCCTTGCGGCCGGCGGTGTGGTGGCGGAGGGAGTAGAAGCGCTCGAAGATGCGTTGCTGGGCGTAGTCCGGAATGCCGGAACCGTGGTCGCGGATGCTCAGGGAAATCCAGTCTTCTGCCTGGTCGAGTGCGATCTCGATGGTCCCGGCGGTGGGGGAGAAGTCGATGGCGTTTTCCAGAAGATTGGTGATGGCGGCGCGAAGGATGAAGTCATCTCCACGGACCCGGATGTCAGCCTCGGGCGGAGAAAAGGCGAGTCGGACGTGAGCGAGCTCGGCGAGTGGGGCGGCCTGGTCGATGGCGCGGGTGACGACGGTACGGAGGTCGAGCTCCTCAGCGGATTCGAGCCTGGCCTTGCTCTCAATGGCGGCGAGTTCGAGGAGGCGGTTGATCAGGCGTTCGGTGCGGGAAGTTTCGGCACGGATGTTTTCGAGGAAGCGCTTTCGGGTTTCCGTGGGCATGTCCTCGTCGAGCAGTTCCGCCGCTCCGCGGATGGCGGCGAGGGGGCTTTTCATCTCGTGGGTGAGGGTCTGGATGTAGTGCTCGGCGTAGCGGCGGCCTTCGAGGGCCTCGCGCATCGATTCGAGGGCGTGGGCGAGCGTGTTGACCTCGCGGCCGATGCCGAGGGCGGGGAGTTCGGGGCGCTCGCCGCGTTCGATGGCACGGGCGTAGGCGGTGATTTTCCCGAGGGGATGGAAGACCCAGAGGAAGACGACGACGATCAGGAAAAGGATGCCGCTGCCGATGAGTCCGCAGGCCCAGTAGATGATTTCCTTTCGCTTGTGGACCATGGGCAGGGCGTCGGCCTTGGGTTTGAAGACGGTGAGGACGCCCGAGGGGTGGGACTTTTCCCCGACGGGTGCCGAGATGTAGAGAACCGAGGTGGAGGAGTCTCCCGGAATGTCCCGGGTGCAGCGCGAACCGTATTCGCCGCGCAGGGTGAAGGCCACGTCACGCATCCGCGAGTAGTCCATGCCTTCCCGGCGACCGTCGTCCGAGTCGAAGACCACCTTTCCCCGGGCATCGGTGAGGTAGGCGTCGAGGCCGACGTGCTCCTTGTGATGATCGAAGATCCACGCATCGAACTTGCGGTCGTGGGCACCGTCGAAGACCGCCCGCAGGCGTTCGATGTCGAGGTGGTCGTGTTTCACGTCGTCCTCGACCAGTTCGGCAAGCAGGTGGGCGGCATCGACCATCACCTCCTCGGTGGCTTGGAAGGTCTGGGGCTCGACATCGGAGAGGAAATGGATGGCGAGCTGATAGAATCCCGCCGCGATGATGACGGCGATGAGGACGAGGGTGACTCGGGTGAGACGCATGCGGTCAGAGGGTGAGCAGGTAGCCGAGACCGCGGCGGGTTTCGATAAAATCCTCCGCTCCCTCGCGGACGGTCCGCAGCTTGGCGCGGATCGATTTCACATGAGCATCCACGGTGCGGTCGGTGACGGCACCGGGATCCTCCCAGGCGCGATCGAGGAGCTGGTCGCGGGTGAAGACACGTCCGGGCTGGCCGAGAAGGACGAGGAGGAGCTTGTATTCGTGGGCGGTGAGGTCGAGCGGCTGGCCGTGGCAGTGGATGCGCATGGCCGAGGAGTCGTGGTGGAAGGGTGAGGAATGGACCGGAGTGCTGGGAGCGGAGGGCGTTTCCGTGGCAACTCCAGAAGTGCGGCGCAGGATGGCGCGGACGCGGGCGACGATTTCCCGAGGGGAAAAGGGCTTGGTCACGTAGTCGTCGCCGCCGAGTTCGAGGCCGAGGATGCGGTCGATCTCGCCATCGCGCGCGGTGAGGAAAAGGACGGGGACGTTGCTGGTCTCGCGGAGTTTCCGGCAGACATCGAGGCCGGTGATGTCGGGGAGGCCGATGTCGAGGATGACGAAATCGTGGGATTTTTCCTCGAAAGCTTGCAGGGCGCGGGTGCCGGTGAGGGCGTGGGTCACCTCGAAGCGCTCGGTTTCCAAGGCATAGACCAGGGTGTCGGCAATGGCAGGTTCGTCTTCGACGAGCAGGACGCGGGGCATGAAGTCATTCCAGCGGCGTTCCGTGAAATGCCAATGAAGAAGCGGCGAAATCGCTGTGGTTCGATCAAATCCCGCGCCTGTGCTTGATCGCCAATGGTTTCGTCCCGTAGGTTGTTGGAAGTGAGCCGTCGCATGATCCCAGCAACCCCATTTCCTGCTTTGATGGGCTGGGAAGATCGTGCCCAAATTGATTTCCCGAACTAATGGAGACGACAGGGGAAACGAGGGCGCTGAAGCTGTTCCTGTCGGCTGGCGAGGTCAGCGGGGACTACCAGGCAGCCCATCTGGCAAGGATGCTGGCGCGGCTGCACCCGGGAGTGAAGCTGACCGGATACGGGGGCGACCACATGCGTTCCGCTGGTGTGGAGATTCTTTGCGACAGCGCCTCGTGGGGCTACGTGGGACTTGAGGAGTCCCTGAGGTTCAGGCCGAACATGCGCCGCGCCCGGGTCCAGCTCGCCGAGATGCTGAAGGCGGAGAAACCGGATCTGGTCATCCTCGTCGATGGCGAGGCCTTCAACGAGCGGCTGGTGGCGGTGCTTCGGCGGGAAGGGATTCCCTTCGTGCACTACTTCGTGCCGCAGGTCTGGTTTTGGGGTCGTTGGCGCGCCCGGCGGATCGCCGAGGAGGCGGCCCTGATCATTCCTGCTTTCCCGAAGGAGCTGGAGATTTTTCGTGAAAGCGGGGCGCGGACCGAGTGGTTCGGCCATCCCTTGCTGGACCTGATCCCGGAGGTTTCTCTTTCGGCCGAGCCGGCTCCGGGCGAGGACAGACGTCCTGTCGCGCTGCTGCCGGGGAGCAGGGTTCAGGAGATCGAGAGCCTGGGGCCGACGCTCATCGAGGCAGCCAGGCGCCTGCATCAGGGCCGACCGACCCTGCGCTTCATCCTGCCTGTGGCGGCGAAGCACTTGGAGCCCGCCATTCGGAAACTGGTGGTGGATGCCGGCATGGAGGACTTCGTGGAAATCCGCGATGGCTGGACCGGAGTCGGAGCCGCGGGCTGTCGGCTGGCGCTGGTGGCCTCCGGGACCGCCACTTTGGAAACGGCCCTCGCCTGCGTGCCGATGGTGGCGTTTTACCGCGTCCGGAGGCTGACCTACTTCGCGGCCAAGTTGCTGGTGAAGACCCGCTTCGTCGCCATGCCGAACATTCTGCTCAACGAGCGGATCGTCCCTGAACTGCTTCAGGAGGCCTTCACCGTCGAGTCGCTGGTGGCGGAGGCTTCGGTATTGCTCGATGACCCCCAGCGGATTCAGGAAATGCGCCGCAACCTGGCCCGCATTCCGGAAGTTCTGGGCGGAAGAGGTGCCATCGAGCGTGCGGCCGGTGCGATCATTGAACTCGCGCTCGAAAAGCGGGCGGCCGCTGGTGCTTGAATCTCCACCCCAGCTCATCGTGGCGACGCATTTGCCCCAAACCCTCCTGGCGCTGGCCTTCATCAAGGTGCTGGGGTGGATCGTTGATGGGCTGTTCCATCTCTGCCGTTGGTTGCCGGAAAGCTGGACGGCTGCGATATCCATTCCACTGGGGCAGGCGTTTCACAAGAAGCTCCGCCCGCGGATCGTCGAGCAGGTGCAGCAGTCCCTCGGGCCTTTCACCTCTCCAGAAGCAGAGGAGGCCTTCTGGCGCGGGCACTGCGACCACTTCGGGCGCTGCATCTTCGAGGGCTTCCATCTCACCTGGCTGAAGGACGAGGTGATCCTGGATCGGGTCGAACTCGTCGGGGAAGAGCATGTGAAACAGGCTCTTGAGGGAGGAAAGGGGGCCGTGCTTTTCCTGAACCATCTCGGCATGGCAGGAGCGCTGGTGGCAGGCTTTGGCATCCGCAACTACCTCACAGCCTTCGCCGGAAACCGCATCGAAACCGACGTTGCCGGGAAAATGAGGCCGCTCACCCGCATCGAAGCCCTCGTCCAGCGGATGTTCCGCCGAGGCCGTGTGGAGCGTGTGCTGCTCGGTGAGTCCCTGCCAAAGCGGATGTCCGAGATCCTGAAGGCCAACGGACTCTTCGGGATGTTCGTCGATTACCCAGTGGTCTGGAAAAACCTGAGGCCCATTCCTTTTGATCTCTGCCAGCTCACCCTGAACCTCGGCCCGGCCATCCTCGCCCAGCGGCATCGGGTTCCGGTCCTTGCGGTCACCGCCGTGCGCATCGGCCTCAACCGCCATCGCATTTTCATCGACCCCATCTCCGCGCCGCCCGACACCCGTGGCGTCGAGGCAGCTGCAGAACTGATGACCGCGGCCATCGCCCAGATGCTCCCTCACCTCCGCGAGCATCCCGATCAATGGTGGCCCTGGGATCACGCGCCCTTCACCCCTCATGCCGATGTCTGAGCCCGAATTCAAATCCGTGAAAAAGTCGGCCGACCCGCCACCGTCGGCGGGCCAGATGTTCATCCGCAATCTCTTCGGTAGGTTCTACATCATGTCGCTGGCGGTCCTGCGCAATCTTCCCTCAAGGCTCAAGCCCGCCTACGCCAAGCTGCTCGCCAGATTCTTCCGCATCCCCGAGGAGCAGCTCAATCTCCGCAATTCGCCGATGGTCTTCGGCGACGAGGCAGCGGGCGCCATGTTGGAAAGCCGCTTCCAGTATCAAACCCGGCTCAAGATCGACATCGCCCACATGAAGGGGGCCGGACCGTCCGGAATCCTCGCTCAGGTCCATGTCTCCGGCGTGGAGAACCTTCAGGCCGCCATGGCGGAAAAAAAGGGCGTGCTGCTCGTCTCCGCCCATGCCGGGACCTGGTGGCATGCCCCTGCGGTGGTCGCCGCCCTCGGCATGCCTGTCTCCTCGGTGCTCACCCGCTTCCTTCCTGTGGCAATCGTGAGCTTTCTCGAAGCGGTCGCACGCGAACTGAACTGCTCGCTCACCTTCGTTCGCATGGGGGCCTACGAGGCGGCACGGGCGGCTTTCAAGAAGGGGGAAATCTTCTTCCTCTCCTTCGATTTCGCCTCTCGCTCGGACCGCAGCATCATCGTCCCCATCGGCGTCAGCGCCGAGCTTCCGGTCGATACCGGCCCGGGCGTCATGGCGGTGCGTCACCAGGTTCCCGTGGTCTGGGTGGACACCCATCACGATGAGACCGGGAAATCCTGCATCCACTTCCATCCAGCCATCCATGCCGGTCGCGACACCGCCTATCCCAAGCCGGAATCCGTGCTTCTTTATTTGATGGAAAGGCTCAAGAATCAGCTCCGCCAGCATCCGGAGCAGTGGTGGCTGCTCGGCCACACCTACCTGCATCAACGCCCGGAATCCTCAACGCCCACTCCTGACTGAACGATGAGCCGCTCCACCCTCCCCACACGTGCTCCGGGTCCCTCCGTCCCGGGAATCATTGGTCGCTTCATCTTCAAGCCGCGCAATTTCATCCGGCACCTTCTGGACCTGACCAACCAGTATGGCGACACCTTCGTCCTGCCGCTCACCCATCCCACCTTCTTCCTGCGGAACCCCGAGGACATCAAACACATCCTCCTCTCCAACCCGCTCAACTACCACAAGACCGGCGGCCTCACCGCTGCGGCCGATCTTCTGGGCGAGGGCCTCGTGAGCAGCGAGGAACCCCTTCATGGGAAACAACGGAAGCTCATGCAGCCGATGTTCCACAAGTCCTCCATCAAGGGCTTCACCGACGTGATGGTGGACTGCACCAGTCGTCACCTCGCCGACTGGAAGGACGGTGAAACCATCGATCTGGCCCTGGAAATGATGCACCTCACCATCTCCATCGCCGGACTCACCCTCTTCAGCGTGGACATGTATCGCGAGGGGAAATCCCTCGGCATCGAGTTCGCCACCGCGCTCAAGCTGGTGACCCGACGGCAGATGGCGCCGCCCCAGATGCACCACTGGCTCTCGCTCGACAAGCGCTACCACGAATCCCTCCGCAAAATCGATGAGGCCATCGGCAAGATCATCTCCGATCACCGGAATCTCCCCGAGGACCAGCGGCCCAACGATCTTCTCGCCATGATCCTGGCGTCGAAGTATGAGGACGGCTCCTCCATTCCGGACAAGCAGGTCCGCGATGAGGTCATCACCATCATCCTCGCCGGGCATGAAACGGTGGCCAACCACATGAACTGGACCTGGTATCTCCTCGGAAAACACCCCGAGGTGCTGGATCGCATGCGCCGCGAGTGGGATGAGGCCCTCGGTGACCGGACGCCTGCCATGGAGGACATGGCGAATCTTCCCTACACCAACATGGTTCTCGCCGAATCGATGCGGCTTTACCCGCCGGCCTGGACCCTGGCCCGACGGGTCGTCGAGGCCGACCGCCTGCCAAGCGGCCTGGAGGTCCGGCCAGGAGATGAACTACTAATGATGCAGTACGTTTCCCATCGGAATCCCGCCTACTTTCCGGATCCGGAGAAATTCGATCCCGAACGCTTCTCTCCCGAGCGCCGCGACAGCATCCCGAAGTATGCCTACTTCCCCTTCGGACTTGGCCCAAGGTTCTGCATCGGCGAAGGCTTCGCCAAACTGGAGGCGATCATCCTCGTTGTCATGATCGGACGCCGGTTCGACTTCGAGCAGGTCCGCAGCGGAGAGGCGAAGCTCGAACCCCTCATCACCCTGAGGCCGAGGAAAGGCATGCCGGTGATCGTTCACAAGCG
>JAIYDT010000374.1 GCA_027487355.1 Verrucomicrobiaceae bacterium | reverse complement strand
TGGTTTGCCGCCATCGACTGGCTGCGCTGGACCGTGAAGACCATGCCGTTTTGGAAGCCGCTCCAGACGCCCATCTGGCTGGGCCAGGTCAGGGCGATGCTGCCGCCGGAGTTGCGCGTCATGGTCGGCTGGAAGCTCGGGCCCGCCCGGAACTTGAAGAGATAAGTCTGGCTGGGCGTATGCCACGAACCGCCACCGGGGCGAGTCGTGCTGCGGTCGATGAATCGGATGCCGACCGTGTAGTCGCCAGGCTTCGTGGCCGTCCAGGCCCTGCCGTGGATGTGTCCGAAGGGATCGTCATTCACGTCATCAATGCCTTCGCTGATGACGAAGCGGGGATTTCCCGTCGGTTGATTGGTGGTCAGGGAATTGGTGACCACGTTGAAGCCCTCATCCCAGAATCCGAAGCTGGCTCCCGAAGGACCGGCGACGCTGACAATTTCGGCCCAGATCCAAGAGCCCGTCAGGGGGTGGTTGGGACTCGCGAGATCATACTGTCCGTCAGAAAGCGCGGTGATGGAGAATGAATCGGAGGGAAACAGGGTGCGGACGGCTTCCGAGAGGTTGTAGTAGCCGCCGCAACGCTGGCCGATGGGGCGAGGCAGCAGTCGGAAGGTGCGGTTCGCCCAGTTCGTTCCCGTGAGCTGGAGTTGTTCTCCAGGGTCCGGTTGGCCGTTGTTGTTGGCGTCGATGATGCCAACGGCAAAATGATCGTGGGCTGCCGCAGGAAGAAGGGTGAGGGCGAGGAATGTCGGGAAGATAGGTGGTTTCATGAGATTATTCGTTGGTTTCTTCAGGGTCGGATGGATCAACAAAGCGGCTGCCCTCGGCACTGAGGCGCTGCTGGACTTCAGGCCAGGGAAGGGTTTCCACATGGCCATCGGCAAAGAGGTAGTTGCATTTTCCTCCGTGGCACTTGACCGCCACCTGGCTCTCAAAGTCCGAAGCAGGAACGCTTCCTCCGTGATACTCGGAGAAGTGGAAGTGGTCGGAGTTGACATATCCGGGGGATGCCTCGGCAAAGAGCAAGGTCGCCTCCGGCCGGTCGATTTTCGCGAGCCGCGAGTAATTGAGCTGGGGCGCGCCGGCCGGATTCGGGGTCAGGAAATCATTGATCAGATAAGTGTAGGGGCGCGACTTGTTGTCGTCCTGAGCGCACTTGAAATTGATCGTCCCACCGGAATACGGCTGCAGGGTGAGGGTCCAGGATTTGCCGCCCTTGCGGCGCTGATGGGTGGTGACCGGGAGGGTCATTTGGTTGTCTCCGGCGTATAACATGGTTGCGAGACCGATCTGCCGCAGGTTGTTGGAGCACTTGGCCGCGTGGGCACGGGTCATCGCCGTGCGCGACACCGCCACCGCGATGGCGGCCAGGGCGATGATGATCGTGATGACGACAAGGAGCTCAACCAGGCTGAATCCCCGGTTGGAGTGATGATGTTTCAAATGATTGGTGAAAGGGCTCGAAGGTTCCACGCACCATGGATTCCGAGCAGAGGCGTCCGTAGGTGGACGTCCCTCGCAGGGCTGGTGCGGACAGGCGCATCCCGAGCTGACGGATGCGTCGCCAATTGATCGATTTGCCCGGCTTTCTGAGCTTTCCTTCAGGAAAGACAGACCTCCGGCACTGTGACTTCAGCGTCGATCAAGCCGCTCGCGGCGGCTGCAAGGGAACGGCGAGAAAGACCTCAACCAGGTGGGCGTCATGGCTCGGAACCGAGTTCACCACCGGACGTCCCCAGAGGGGCTTCAACGCGATTTCCGCAGGAAGGATGACCTCGACATTCGAGGCCGCTTTCACGAGAGGCTTCTTGTCCTCCTCCTTCTTGCTTTCCTTGACCAGTTTGCACATCGGGCACGGATGCTGCCCGTCAAAGGTCATCTTCGCGGCCTCCTTCACCGAGGCGGCCTGCGAAAATTTCATCATCATGTTTCCCCAGGCGATGGTCTGCAACAACGCCAAATGCCCACCGAACGACACGATCAGTGTCGCGATCAACAGGTATTGGCCAGCGCGTAACGCCCAGTTCCGCATCGCGAGGACTTCAGCAAGCCCGCTGCGATGCGTCAACCCCTTAGCGAGATAGGCGTGATCTCCGAGAGGATCAGCGAACCCGCTCCAGCAACCAGGCGAGAAGCCCGCTGATGGGAAGACGCTCCTGCTCCATGGAGTCACGATGACGGATGGTGACCGTGTCCTTCAGCTCGTCGCCGCTTTCGCCGAGGGTCTCGAAATCCACGGTGATGCAGAACGGCGTGCCGACCTCGTCCTGACGACGATAACGGCGGCCGACGGCTCCACCATCATCGTAGGAGACGGTGAACCATTTCTGCAGGGTCTTCTGGATCTCCTTGGCGATGCGGACCTGCTCCTCGTTCTTCTTGAGCAGCGGGAAAATGCCGACCTTGATCGGAGCCATTGCGGGCTTGAAGCGCAGGACGGTGCGGACGTCCTCCTTGCCCTTTTCATCAGTGAGCGTTTCCTCATCGAAGGCCTCGCAGATCAGCGCGAGCACCGTGCGGTCGCAACCGGCGGACGGCTCGACAACATGCGGGAGGAACTTTTCCTTCGTCTCCTCGTCGAAGTACACGAGCGACTTGCCGGCACCCTTTTCATGCACGCCGAGGTCATAATCGGTCCGATAGGCCACGCCTTCGAGTTCCTGCACACCGAAGGGGAATTCGTATTCGATGTCGTAGGTCTTCTTCGAGTAGAACGC
>JAIYDT010000170.1 GCA_027487355.1 Verrucomicrobiaceae bacterium | reverse complement strand
TTGAGGCCCTGCTCGGTGGTCGGAAACGAGCCGGTTTCCAACTGATAGAAATCCAGCGCGTTGTGAAGGGAGAGCATGTCGGCACGGGTGAAGTCACAGTGGCAACCTGCCGACGTGGAGAAGTATCTGACCGACAAGCTCCACACCGGCCATGCTGCCAATAGGATGAGGGAGCCGATGATGAGGCGACGGAGTCTGAAGCGGATGTCGGTGGACAGCGACTCTGGCATGATTCGAAACGCAGGAGGCTGGTAGGGAAATGCCGCCTGAGTGGAAACTTGTCCCTCGGTTGTTTGCTTTCTTCGATTCTCACGACTGTGGGCCCTGGCTGGCGATCACAGGAATTTCATCAAGCTCTCATCGGAATCCATCCGCCGACCTGCTATCACTGAACCCATGGATGCCAAGACCCTCCGCTGCAAACCCTACCGCATGGCCCTGCTGGTGGGGATGATGGGTATCATTCCACTTGGATACTTCGTGCGCTTTTCCAAGGCCCTGAACGCTCCGCTGCTTCAGGACATTGGCGGAAGTCTGGCGTATCAGATTCTGCTGATGTTAGGTGTCGCCTTCCTGTCCCCAAGACGATCCCTGGTGAAATGCGCGCTTGGAGTGTTCGTCTTTTCCTGCGCCGTCGAGTTTTTACAACTCTGGCAAGCTCCCTTCATCCTTGCCGTCCGCGCGACCTGGCCAGGGCGGGTGATCCTGGGCACCACATTCAACTGGTGGGACTTCCCGCCCTACGCTCTTGGATGCATGTTGGGGTGGATGGTGGTACGCCAGCTTCGTGAGAGGTTCACGAGCAAACGTTCTTCATGAATCGCGGATCAGTCTTGAATCTTCGATTTCCACGAATCGAGTGACAGACATGAGAAAAGCAGTCATCCTTAAAAGAAAAATGGGAAACCACTAAAGTCACGAAAGGCACGAAAGCAGAAGCAATTGTCGCCATCTTCGCACTCACCTGATGAATGAGTCTGAAGCGTTTCCGAACTGCCTGATTTTCGTGATGTTTCGTGAATTTAGTGGTTTGTATTTCAGGATTTAAGGTCACGGGGCCTGGCTGCTGAAATCATCTGCGGTTCCCTTGATTCCATCCGGCCCACTGCTGAGGATCTCGGGTTCGTCGGCCTTTTTGGTTCCTGGGAATTTGTAAAAATAGGGATTTTTCCATGGGTCCAGAGGCTCGCTCTTCATCATCATTGTCCAGCGTTTTGGAATTGGTGCAGCCGTAGGCTTTTCGACCAGCGCCTTCAATCCCTGAGCCGTTGTCGGATAGGAACCTCCGTTCAATTTGAACATGTCCAACGCGTTTCGAATCACTTGGAAGTCGGCCAGCACTTGGGTCTTCTTCGCCTCGGCCTTGAGGCTGTCCAGAGGAGCAGCATCGGCCAGGTTTCCTCCAAACATCAGCAGCAAGGCTGTGATTGAACTTTTCAGGACCATCTGCCGATTGCGCGAAAGTTGATGCCACATGTTCTGATCCCTAATCGCGCTCCCAACAGCGGTCGATCAAAAAGTACAATCAGAAGGCCGATCAATTGGGGGCAAACGAGGATCAACACCAAGAAACCCTACCGGAGCCGTGCGAAGTTTCCGCACGACTTCATGGAGTTTCCCGGCCCTCCAGGATCGCTTTTGAGAAGGGGTCACCAGCCTCTGCAAATTCATGGAGGTGCTGGAGGGCCAACGCTTGAACTGATCGACTGGGGTTTGTTAGCGCTGATTTGGCGATGGCTGGACTCGGTGATCGGAGAAGCAAAATGATCGCTTCGTCAGGCTCTGCGCTTGGCAGGAAGTCGATCAACTCTTTCTCGAAGTCTCTGGATAACCCGATCCAGTCTGAGACGGAGTTTGCTCCCTGATGTCGTTCACTGAAGCCCTGATCAAAGCTTGTTTGATCAGAGATTCTCAGTCTCTTCGGCACGATGTTCTGCCGTTCCAAGAACTCCTCTTGAAGCCTGCTGATGGAAGGTCGATAGCGTGACTGCAGCATGAACACAAAGTATCGAGAGGGCCTAGATAGTAAAGCCCTGATCCTCTGTGTTCTCTGTGCCCTTTGTGGTTAATCCCTCTTCCACTCAAGCCACCTGGAACGCCGCCGCCTGCTCGGGCGTCAGCTCGATGAACTGCCAGGGCAGGCCATGTTCATTCAGGTCCGCCATGAAGGGATCGGGGTCGTATTGCTCCATGTTCCAGATGCCGGGCTTCCGCCATTTTCCTTCGAGCATCATCTTCGCGCCGATCATGGCGGGGACGCCGGTGGTGTAGGAAATGGCCTGCGAGCCGACCTCCGCGAAGCAGGCCTCGTGGTCGCAGATGTTGTAGATGTAGATCGCCTTCGGCTGACCGTTCTTGATGCCGGTGATGACGTTGCCGATGCAGGTCTTGCCCTTGGTGGACTTGCCGAGGTCGCCGGGGTCGGGGAGGACGGCCTTGAGGAATTGCAGCGGGATGATTTCGACGCCGTTGTAAACGACGGGGTCGATGCGGGTCATGCCGACGTTCTGGAGCACTTCGAGGTGCTTGAGGTAGTTCGGCGAGAACGACATCCAGAACTGGGCGCGCTTGATCGTGGGGATGTGCTTCACGAGGGATTCAAGCTCCTCGTGATACATGCGGTAGATTTCATAGGTGCCGACTTCCTGAGGGCAGGTGAAGGCCTGGTGCTTCGACATCGGCGGGGTTTCGACGAACTCGCCGTTTTCCCAATGGCGGCACTCGGCGGTGACCTCGCGGATGTTGATCTCCGGGTTGAAATTGGTGGCGAAGGCCTTGCCGTGGTTGCCGCCGTTGACGTCGATGATGTCGAGGGTGTGGATCTCGTCGAAGTGGTGCTTCAGCGCCCAGGCGGTGAAGACATTGGTCACGCCGGGATCGAAACCGGAGCCGAGTAGGGCGGAGCGACCGGCGGAAAGCCACTGGTCCTGGAGCGCCCATTGCCAGGAGTATTCGAACTTGGCGACGTCCTTCGGCTCGTAGTTTGCGGTGTCGAGGTAATCGACCCCGGCCCGGATGCAGGCGTCCATCAGCGTGAGGTCCTGGTAGGGGAGGGCGACGTTGATGACAAGCGTGGCACCGGTTTTCCGGATCAGCTCGGCGGTCTGGACCGGGTCATCGGCATCGACCTGGGCGGTGGCGATGTCGCGGCCGGTGCGGAGTTTCACCTCGGCGGCGATGGCGTCGCACTTCGACTTGGTGCGGGAGGCGAGGGTGATTTCCCCGAAGACGGAGGGGACCATGGCGCATTTGTGGGCGACGACGCTGCCGACGCCGCCGGCGCCGATGAGGAGGACCTTGTTCATAGGATTGTTGGGCCTAGGGGTGGAAAAAACCGGGCCTGCTGGCAAGGATTTCCCCGGAAATGCTTCGTGGGAGCCATCTTTTACAGGCAACTTTTCCGTCGCGTGGAGTTTTCAACACTGACAGGCTGTTGCAGCGCAGCACCTGCCAACGCACTTTCAAACGAATGAAAACCACCCGCAATCCTCAGATCCGTCGCCGCAACAGCGGTTTCACCCTCCTCGAAATGGTCATCGTGCTCGGGATCATCGCCATGATTCTCGGCGGTGCGATCTTCGCGATGAAGGGCATCACCGGGCAGGCGAAG
>JAIYDT010000033.1 GCA_027487355.1 Verrucomicrobiaceae bacterium | reverse complement strand
CCATGCGCTCTCGTAATCTCCATCCCCAGCGCCATCCTCACCGGCATCGCCTCCGGAGCCCGTCGCGGCATCCTCTTTCGTGGCGGCGTGGCCCTGGAAACCCTCGCCACCATCACCCGTCTCGCCGTCGACAAGACCGGCACTCTAACAAAAGGCGAGCTCGAACTCGTCTCGATCGAATCCTCGACTCCCGGCCAGGAAGACAAGGTCCTGCGACTTGCCGCCGGACTCTCACGACGCTCCACCCAC
The DNA here is from genome assembly GCA_027487355.1 of Verrucomicrobiaceae bacterium. Lineage (GTDB taxonomy): Bacteria > Verrucomicrobiota > Verrucomicrobiia > Verrucomicrobiales > Akkermansiaceae > Luteolibacter. Next base: position 6,803 of record JAIYDT010000033.1, on the reverse strand, counting down.
CCGCTTTCCCGCGCCATCGCCCAAGCCTGGCAAAAGAAGCACGGCAGCGATGCCATCGCCGCCGAAAAGGTCGAGTCCATCGCCGGCCAGGGCCTGCGCGGCGAAGTCTCCGGTCTAACAGCTTCCCAGGGTCGTCGTGGACTATTCCCGGAAAACGCCTGGATCCACGCCCTCCCCGACCCCGAACCCGGCCTTACCGAAGTCCTCGTCGGCGGCGGTGAAACCTTCGGCCGCATCCTGCTGCGCGATGGCCTCCGTCCGGAGTCCAAAGGCCTCATCCAGCGCCTCCACAACGACGGCATCAAGGTCACCATGCTGACCGGAGACCGCCCCCAAGCCGCCGAACTCGTCGCCAAGGAACTCAACCTCGACGAAGCCCGCGCCGGTCTAACACCCGAAGACAAGGTCGCGGCCATCCTCGAATGGCGGAAAAAGGGTGAGCTCGTCGGCATGGTTGGCGATGGCGTGAACGACGCCCCTTCCCTCGCCGCGGCGGACGTTTCCATCGGCATGGGCCTGCGGGGTTCCGATGCCGTGCTTGAGCAGGCCGATGTCATTCTAACAAAAGACAAGCTCGAGCGCGTCGTCGAGGCCCTCGACCTCAGCCGCAAATGCCGCGCCATCATTCGTCAGAACGTCGGCATCTCCCTCGGCATGGTCCTCCTGCTCGCCCTCTCGGCCCTGGGCTCCTGGATCCCCCTGCCCCTCGGCGTCCTCGGCCACGAGGGATCTACGGTGATCGTCGTACTGAACAGCCTGCGGCTGCTGTTCGTGAAATCGAATGATCCCTGAGAGGTGGGGATGATAGAGATAGGACGGGGCTTTCACCCCGCTCCCCACTCCGAACCGGGCGTGCGGATCTGCCTCCGGCGATTTCCGCTTCGCTCTCATTCCCGGGTCCGGCTCTCAAGTCAGTGGTTTGCTCGGTGACGGAGGCTCGACCAAGCGATCAACCTGCTGGCGGAATTCAAACCACTCCCACGTCAAAAGGGACCACCAACTCGCCGGAAACATGAAGGACTGCCGCAAATGCCATCTGGGTGGGGATTGGCTGCTCATTTACCAACTTTCCGACGAAGCGGTCACTTTCGTTCGCACGGGAAGTGACTCCGAACTCTCCGACTGACATTTGCTGCCAGCTCATCATCTTAAATCCTGAAACACAAACCACGAAATTCACGAAACATCACGAAAATCAGGCAGTTCCGAAACGCTTCAGACTCGTTCATCAGGTGAGGCCGAAGATGGCGACAATTGCTTCTGCTTTCGTGCTTTTCGTGACTTTAGTGGTTTCCCGTTTTCCTGTTAGGGATTCTTCATTCGGCTGAAGCCCGAATGAAGCCCTTGTTAGGAAGCCCGTTGGCGGCGGGAAGGCGGAAGGTTTTGAAGACGTAGCCGGATTTCGGACTGCCGCTGCCAAGGTGGGGGACGACTTCGCTGACGGGACTGATGAAATTGGCGAGATCCGTGCTGCCTTCGATGCGGTAGGAGATGCCATCGACTGGCGGCGACAGGAGGTCGGGGCCGTCGGCGGAGAAGGTGGTGCCTGCGCGGACTTCGAGGGTGAGGGTGAGGTCGCGGAGGGTGTCGTTGTTGGCGTCGACGGTGCGGAGCTGGCGCTTGCCGATGTCGGTGGGTGAGGTCGGATTTCCGGCGAAGGCGAACTCGGCGAGATTGTTGGAGCCGTCCTTGTCGGGATCCGCGCTGGGTTGGCCATCGGGATTGTCGAGGGTGGAGAAGTGGAGGATCTGCCAGATTTGATAGGGCGATGGGTTCTGAAGCACGACCGCGATTTCCCCAGAAGTGGCGGTGTCGAGGGTGGCGACCAGGTTGGAAGGGACATTCGAGATTCTCAGCTCTCCGAGAGTCAAAGTGCCGGTGTAGGTGGCGAGGAGTTTGCGGCCGCTGGTGACGCCGCTGGCGGGGAGCTTGAGGATTCCGGATAGATTGAGGTTGCCGGTGATGGCGAGGCGATCGGTGAGGGAGGCAAATTCGACGCTGCCGTTGAGCAGCGAATTCCCGATGACGGTGAAAGTGCCGCCGGTGATGGCGAGGGTGCCGCTGGAGGTGAGCGGGGCTTGGACGGTGCCGAGGCCGCGGAGGGTGCCGCCGGTGAAAACTTCGCAGCTTGAGCCGATGATTTTCGCGCCACTGTTGAGCTGGAGGCTGGCGGTGGGATCGACGGCAATTTCGCTGGTACCGGAGAGGGTGTCGGTGGAGGCGTTGCCGTAGGACAGGGTGCCTTGCTCGACGGTGATGCCGGCGCTGACGGTGCCGGTGCCTGTTAGAGTCCAGGTGCCGCTGCCGGTTTTGGCGAGGCCGATCGGGCCGCCGTTGACGAAGGGGGTGAAATTGCCGGCGAAGGTGGTGGAGGTGTTGAGCGATCCGACCCGCCAGGTGACGGGGCCGGTGGAGTTCTGGCTGCCGGAGATGATGGCGGTGCTGATGCCGGATAGACTGCCGAAGTTGATAAGGACCGGGGTGGGCGAGTTGACGGTGTATTCGAGTTGGGTTTGCTCGAGGTTGACGGTGGCAAGCGGAAAGCCGGTCGCGGCACCGATTTGAAAGCGAGGGGAACTGGCTCCGCTGGCGGGGCGTTTGACGTTGATGATTCCGGAGAAGTCGGACCAATCGCCGGTGATGGCGGCGCGGTAGTAGTTGGTGGTGAGATTGAGGGTGCCGGAGCCGGTAAGCCTGCCGGTGAGGGCGGCGAAGGGTGCGGAGTTGATCCCGCGGGTGGTGGTATTGAGATTTCCGGTCTGGCCGGCGGGGACGATGAGGTCGTTGGTGAGCGGGCCGTAGAGAACATCGAAGTAACTGCCGCTGCCGGTGTGGCCCTGAAGGGTGAGGGTGCCGCCGTTGAAGGTGATGGGACCGGTGCCGAGGCCGTAGGAATTGGCGGGGGCGAGAATGGAGCCGGTGGTCTGGGTGGCGTTCGATGTTAGAACAACGGTGCCGCCGTTGAGGAAGGTGCCGCCGGTGTAGGAGTTGCGGGTTTCGAAGGTGAGGGAAGTCGTGGTGCTGGTGGCGGTGGCGTTTTGGGAAAGAGTGAGCGTGGTGGCGCTGGGGACGGCGAGAATGGCGGTGTTGGAGGGGATGCCGGTGCCGGTGACGGTCATGCCGGGGAGCAGGTTGGCGGTGCTGGAAACCGTGACGGCGGGGCTGGTGGTGGTCAGCGCGCAATTGGCGAGGGTGTATTGCGGAAGATTGAGCGTGAGCGAGCCGGTGCCGGATTTCACCAACGACGTTGAGCCGGTGATGGGTCCGCCGCTGATGGTGTAGGAGCGGGCGACGGTGTTGTTGATGGTGAGGGATTGGGGGGCGACGGGCTGTCTGATCGAGACGCTGCCATTGGTGGCGGTGTCGCCGAAGGTGACGTTGTCGTAGTTGGCGAAAGTGGCGGGCGACGCGCCCGACCAGGCAGCGGTGGTTTGCAGGTCCCAGAGGCCGCCGTTGGTGCCGGTCCAGGCCAAGTTGCCGTTGGTGCCGGAAACGACGAGGCGGACGTAGCCGGGTGCGGTGCCGGTGGGACTGTGTTCAAGGGTGAGGATCTGGCGGGAACCGATGGGAAGATTCGAAGTGAAGGTGACGCTGCTGGCGGTGAGGGTGCCGGGGGTGGTGATGAGGTCGTAGGTGCCGGGGGCGAGGATGCCGTTGGTGAGGTTGAAGATATAATTCTGATTTCCTGTCAGATTGACGGCTCCGCTGACCTGGATGCGGTCGTTGCCGGACGCGGGGTTGTTAGATAAATCAAAGCGGAGCTTGGGTGATGCGAAGTTGAGCGAGGCGGCGGCGAGGGTGCCCGGGGAAGCGCCGTTGTTTGCTCCAGGGGAGATCGTGGCTCCGGCGGCGGTGGTGAGGGAGCCGCCCAGGGTGCCGGTGCCGGTGAGGGCACCGCTCGCGGCGATGGTGACGGGGGAAGTGCCGAGGCTTCCCAACAGGGCGAGGCTTCCGTTGTTGATGGCTGTGGCGCCGGTGTGGATGCTGTTTCCGGTGAGGGTGAGAGTGCCGGTGCCGGTCTTTGTGAGGGCGGTGGCTCCCTGGCCGCCGTTGGTGATTCTGCCGTCGAAGGTGGTCGCAGTGCCAAGCGCTCCCACGACGTAGGTGGTGACGGTGGTGGTGCTGCTCGCTCCGGAAAGGGTCGTGCTTGAGCCGCCGGCGAGGGCACCGAGGTTGAAGGCGGATCCTCCGTTGCGGGTGAACAAGCTGAAAGTGCCCGAGCCGAGATCAAAGGCCGCTGAGGCGCTGCCGGTATTGCCGTAAAAGCGGGCGCTGCCGGTGCTGGCGGCGAAGTTGACATTTCCCGCGAAGCCCGACATGCCGCCCACCAGCGTGAAGAGGTTGCTTCCGGTGTTGTTGATCCGGAGGGTGCCCGATCCGGTCCACGCGCCGTTGTAGGTGCGGCTGCCGGAGGGGTTCAAGGTCACAGAACCATCGACGGCGATGGGATTGGAAAGGTCCACCGAGAACGAGAGGGTGCCGCCGGTGAATGCGATCGGCGCTGAGCCAAGGGCGCTGGCGGTGGTGAGGGAGAGCGTGCCGGCTTCAAGGGCGGCGCTGGTGAAGCTGTTAGGGCCGGTGTTTGAAACCGTCAGGGTGCCGGTTCCCGACTTGGTGAAGCCTCCCGTCGCGGCGAGCGAACCGGTGCCTTGAATGGTGAAGTTTTTCGCGCTGTTGGAAGCCGTGACGGAGCCGGGGAGAAGGGCGGAGTTGACCTTGATCGTCGGGCTGTTCGAGCCGCTGTCATTGATGGCCACTGCGTCGCCCGCGGCGAAGGCGGTGGGGCCGGAATTGGATGCGAAGTTCGCGGTGGCGGTGTCCCAATTGTTCGCGACTCCATCACCCACCCAGGTGACGGGACGGGGCTGGGTCTTGGTTGAAACCAGAAGGCAGCACTGCTGGGTCCAGGTGTCGCCGGCGGAGTCGGTGACGGTGAAGTGGAAACCGGCGCGTCCGGAGGAGTCGAGGGGCGGGGTGAAGCGGACGATGGCATTGCCGGGACCGCTTTGGGTGGCGACGCCGCCGGTGAGGTTGGAGAGGGTGAAGACGGGCGACGCGGTGAAGCCGGAGGTGAATTTCCGCAGGTCGATGTCGATGAAGGACGGCGAGGCGGTGGTGTTCTTCGCGACGGTGCCGTGGGGGACGGCGAGGAAATGAAGATACTCCTCCAAACGGGTGTAGCCGGTGGGCGAAGCGGGCGGGAAGAACGATGCCGCGGTCTGCGGTGCGGTGAGGACGGTGTTGTGGTCAGCGGCGGCCTTGTTGTAGCCTACGGCTTCCTCCCAGTCGTTGGGCATGCCGTCGAGATCGGTGTCGGCGGGAGCGGCGGTGGACTGGAGATCGGCGAAGGCGGTGCCGGTGGAGAGATTGAGTTCCAGCGGATTGCTGATGGGGGTGCGCTGGAGGGCGGCGGTGCGGTCGGCGAGGAGCTGGGTGATTTCGTCGCGCAGCGGACGGGAGCCGATCTCGGTGCGGGTGGCGCCGACCTGGGAGACGATCTTCTTGTAGGCGGTGTTGCGCGTGACGGTGCTGACCGGCACACCGATGACCGGGTTCGCGGCATTGCCATCAGTGCTTTGCGGCCATGGGGCGGCGACCTGATCGTAGAGGCTGGCGCTGACCATGCCGTAGTTGGTCTTGGTAACGTTGAGCACGCCGGGGGAGCCGCCATCGAGGGCAGCGTCGGCCATGTGGAGTTTGAATTTGTTGGTTCCGTTGTCATTGGCCCCGCCGCCGTAGATGGAATCGCCGGTGCTGGCACCGTGGACGAACCAACTGTTGCGGATGTTGACGCGATAAGTGAAGCCGGTGCCGCCGGTGGTTTCCGGTGCCATGTTGAAGCCGTTGTCCCAGCCGAAGGTGAGGTTGTTCACCCAGTCGAAGACATCGCAGCCGATGAGCTTGGGATTTCTCGTGTGGTTGTTCGCCCAGAGCGTGTGGTGGACGGTGGCGTGGTTGGTTTTCCAGAGTCCGCCGCAGGAGTGGCCGTTGAGACCCCAGGCGTTGGCGGACCACTGATAGGTGAGATGTTCGGGCGCGGTGCCGAAGGAAGACATGTTTTCGTCCGTGCTGAACATCATGTCGCAGTGATCGAAAATGATGCGTTGGGAGCCGCTGATGTCCACCGAGTCGCCACCGGCGGCGGAGTATCCGTAGCGCCAGCGGATGTTGCGGAAAACGAGGTCGTCTCCAGTGATGTTCATCGTGTTGTTCCAGAAGCAGATGCCGTCACCGGGCGCGGTCTGGCCGGCGATGGTGATCTTGCTTTTGTCGAGGGTGAGGCCACCGCCGGAGCCGGAGGGCAGGCGGATGTGGCCGCTCACGGCGAAAACGATGGTGCGGCCCGCGACGGGGGCGTTCTGGACGCCGTAGGTGAATGAACCGGCACCGGAGGCGTTCAGGTTGGTGACGTAGTAAACATCACCGCCACGACCGCCGGTGGAAATGGAGCCGAAACCTTCCGCGCCGGGGAAGGCGGGAAGCTGGGCGTGCGTTGAGGTCAGGAGCAACAGGATGGCTGACAGGAAAATGAGGATTCGCTTCATTTGGAAACCAGCAGGCTTCAGGGTCGTGATCTTGAGCGACGATCCTTGTCAGCCACGGAAAAATCAAATCTCGCTTACCCGACTTGTGCCAGGGCGGGAGTGGAGGCTTTCAAGGAGTCGCCGGGGCGGTCGAGGTTTACGGTGCCTCCGGGTGGATTGACGGCTGCGACGACCTTGCACTTCCGGTGCTGCAATGGGAGACAAAAGTTTCATCAATGCGCAGACGGCAATCCTTTCGAAACTGCGCCTTGCTTCCTG
>JAIYDT010000098.1 GCA_027487355.1 Verrucomicrobiaceae bacterium | reverse complement strand
GCCTGCCCGGCGGCCGCACGCTCTTCACCTATGGCAAGGACTGGTATGCCGTCTTCCTCCTGCAAATGGGGTTGCGCCAGGCCAGCTTGCAGGAAATCAAACAATCCCCGATGGCGAAGCTGTTGGAAAAGCCACGCCTTCGCACCTGGCTGGGATCGCTTGGAAAAAAATCACCGACCGCTGACGACCTCTCGCTGTTGTGGCCCGACGAGGCCGAGACTTATCGGCTCACACTGGGGCTCTTCGACGGCTGGCTCCAAACCAGCCGCAAGGAACGTTCGTGGAACATCGTGCTACAGCTCAACCTCAACGAAGGCGACGCCCGCATGATGGAAAGGAAATTCCCCGACCGGGAAAACGATCCCTTCGAACTCAGCTACCATCCCATTCACGAGGGCAAACACCGCACCCTTGCCTGGGCCCGCATCGATCTCGATTGGGACACCGGTGAGGTTCTCATTGAGGAAATCCAGAACGACCGCCTCCGCGAAGTCCGCTGCCACGTGGACCGGATCAAACGAAACAACCTGAAAACCATCACCCTCTATGGCCAGGAAGTCGATGCCGCTTTCGTCCTCCGCTATTGGGAGGACCGCTTGCGCTTGTCCCGCCAATGGTGGGACGAGGCCATGCTGTGCGCGGCAGTCAGGTTCATCGTCGGCGAACTCGGGCTCAGGACCATCTACTACCACAGCCCGGTCAGCGGAGCCCGGTTGAAGGGCGATGGAGCGCAAAAGGCACCCACGTCGCTTTACACGGATCTGCCGAGGCGCTTCTGCTTCGAGCAGACGACATCGATCCCATCCTTCCTCAAGCCTCGCAGGAAACTCCTGCCCGGTCTCTGGATGCATCGGCTGTGTCTGTAAAAGCATCCCGGCAAGCGGCGATTCGGAGGATCACCGCTTGCCGGGTGATTTCGGCAGGGCGATGGCCGGGGTCAGCCCGCGCATCGTAACAGTTTCCCCTCACTCCCAAGGGACAGACCACTTGACTTGGAACGTCACTTCTAAGGGACAGACAATTTGGACTACGTGGAACGGTGTTCAAAGTTGAGGTCTAACATCTCGCGTAGATCAGGCGCAAGCGGGCACAGGCGTCGTCCCACGGGCACGGGACCAGCAGCTGGGCGCGCAACCACCGGATGAACTTCACGCCGCGCTGGGTGAAGCGCTGGAGCCATTCACGGAGACAGTCCGCCCAACGGGATGGCGACGGGGCGGCCCCATCGCCGGCGGGCAGGCCGCCCGGCCTTTCGGCCCGTCGCTTGATCTCGGCGGCGTTGTCGATCCCCTCCCTTGCAAGCCGGTCTTCCAGCAGGCGCATCAGATTGTGGGCCGCACATATGAACTGGGCCTGCATTTCCTTGGCCGTCGCACTTTTCGCCCAGGCTTTGGTCTGGTGGAGCTTGTTTTTGAGTTCGTCGAAGACCTTCTCGATGTCCCAGCGCATCCGGTAGAGCAGGGCGATGACGCCGGGCCGCAGGGTGATCTCGTTTGTGAGGAACTCGTAGGTCTTGCCGCTGTCGGGATCGGCGTAGGTGACGCGGCGCAGCATGACTCCGTTGGTGGCGGTGCCGATTTGTTCGTCGCGCTCCACCCCGCGGTTGGCCGGATCGGCGCGATCCCAGCCGAGGTCGCCGCAGCGGATGACCGAGAGGTTCTCCTTGGTGCGGCTGATGAAGTAGATGTCGTGTCCGTGTTTGAGGTCGTGTCAGAGCCTGAAGTCGATCCCCGCCGGATCCCAGACGAGGATGGTCTTCTTCCCGATGGGGATCCCTTCGCGGATACCGGCCGCGCCGGAGCGCTTCATGGCGCGCATGTCGTGCTCCTTGCGGCGGTTGACCTGGTCGCAAAGGGCGAGATGGCGCAGCGTGTGGCGGCGCAGGTCGAGCAGGTAGAAGTGGCCGACGGGGTAGTAGGTCTCCTCGCCCTTGTTGGAGCGTTTGAGCGGGTCGTGGCTGGCATGTTCGATCCAGTGTCCGTCGCCGGCGAGGACTTCGAAGTTGGCGAGGTCGCGGATGCCGTCGAGGGGATCGGGCAGCAGGGAGCCCGCGTGTTGGAAGAGTCGCGCGGAGGCGTCGCGGCAAAGGCGCAGGCGGCGCTTGCTTTTGAGGGACTCGAAGAAGTGCTGGCAGGTCGGGATCTCGCGGCCCAGGCCGAGGGCTTGTTGGAGAAAGGAGCGTCCGCTGGGATGGTCGCCGAGAACGCGGGTGATGCCGAGTTCCAGCCAGCGCCCGTCGGGGATCGCGGGACAATGCCGGCGGTGCGGGGAGGCTTCAAGAAGCGGGAAAAGAGGCTTGAAGAACTCTTCGGAAACCGTTGGAATGCAATGGGATGTATTGGCCACGAAAATTTTTGGGCCAAGGGGTGAGAAGTCAACCCCCAATCGGACGAAAGGGCCGCTTCACGGGATCGGCATGAGGCAGGAGGGTGATTCCGATCCAGCCGGTAGCGGCTTGGCCACGGTCGCGTCAGGCCTGTCAGGCGGCGGCTGGAGCCCAAAAAACCCGCTCAACTTTGGACACCGTTCACTACGTGCCTTGGCCTGCCTGCCTTCGTTGCCGCTACCCAAGCAGCATTTCGCCAACAAAGCCGATGGAGAGCCAAAAAAAGGCCGGAGTTTCCTCCGGCCTTTGGATGGTGAATGGGTTGGCGGGCCAGCTCAGACGTAGCCGAGTTGGGTGGCGCGATCCTCGATGGACTTCTCGTTGTCGAGGAGCTCCTGGATCGGGTCCCAGCGGCCGGAAATGAGGGCGTCGCGGGCAGAGTCCGGCATGATGACCGGGAAATCCTGGCCAGCGGAACTGCGGACGCGCATCGATTCGAGATCGATGGCGACCTCCACGGTCGGATCGGCTTCGACGGCGTCTTTCAGGGCGACGATGTCTTCGGCCGTGGCGACGACGCAGGGCATGGCCAGCGTGGTGGAGTTGCCGAAGAAAATTTCCGCGAAGGACTCGGCGATGACGGCCTTGAAGCCATACTTGGCGAGGGACTGCGGAGCGTGCTCGCGGGAGGAACCGCAGCCGAAGTTGACGCCGGCGATCAGGATCGAGGCGTCGTCAAAGCGCGGGTCGTTGAGCGGGTGGTCGGTCTTCTCGCCGGTGGTGGGGTCGAAGCGGACGTCGTAGAAGGCGAATTCACCGAGGCCATCGAAGGTGACGCACTTCATGAAGCGCGCCGGGATGATGCGGTCGGTGTCGATGTCCGCACCGGGGATGAAGACGGCGCGTCCGGAAACGGAGATGACGGGTTCAAGTGCCATGAGGAAAGGTCGTGAGAGGGTTCGGGAAGCGGCGGGCGATCACTTGTCTTCCTTCTCAGGAGCCGGGTCTTCCTTCTCATCCTTGTCCGGAGCTGCGTCCTTGTACTTCAGCAGGATGTCCTGGAGCTGCTTCTGGTAGTCCGCCGTATTCTTGGCGGCCATCTGCTGGCCGATCTTGCTGGCCTCGCCCATGAGCTCGGGCATGGTCAGGAGCGCCTTGCGGCCGACCGGGGTCTCGTAGAAGTGCAGCAATTCATCGAGCTCCTCAGGGGTGAACTTCTGTTGGTAGAGCTTCACCATCTGCTTCTTGAGTTCCGGATCGCTGAAGGTTTTGGTGAAGAACAGGTCGGTGGCAGCGGAGATTTCCGCGAGGGCCTCCGGGGGCAGACCCTGGGCCTTGAAGCGGTCCATCATCGGCTTGAAGGCCTGCTTGGCGGCGGCCATGCCGGAGCCTTGCATGTCCACGGCATCGACGAGGCGTTCGGCGGCGGATTTCTCGGCGGCGTGCAGCGAGGCGGTGACGAGGAAGAGAGGGATGAAAAAACGGGCGAGTGACATGGGATCGTGGGAGTTGGGGGTGGGATCAGGCCACGGCGACCGTTTCCTGTGGGATGGCAAAGACTTCGCGGGCATCGGCGATCGAGCCCTGGATGGCGGCGGCGGCGACCATGACGGGCGACATCAGGACGGTGCGTCCGGTCGGTGAGCCCTGGCGGCCTTTGAAATTGCGGTTCGAGGACGAGGCGCAGAGCTGGTCGCCGACGAGCTTGTCCGGGTTCATGGCCAGACACATCGAGCAACCGGCGGCGCGCCACTCGAAGCCGGCGTCGCGGAAGACCTGGTCGATGCCTTCCTTTTCACAAAGCACGGCGACGATCTGGGAACCGGGGACGGCGATGGCCTTCACGCCGGCCGCGACCTTGTGGCCCTTGATGTATTTCGCGACCTCGCGGAAATCGGAAAGGCGGCCGTTGGTGCAGGAACCGAGGAAGGCGACGTCGATCTTGACGCCCTTGATCGGGATGCCGGCAGGCAGCTTCATGTATTCCAGAGCCTCGACGATCGACTGGCGCTCCAGCGGAGTTGCGGCCTTGGCAGGGTCGGGAATGGTTTCGGAAACCGCGATGCCATGGTCCGGGGAGATGCCCCAGGTGACGGTGGGCTCGATGTCGGCGGCGTCGATCACGACGATGTCGTCGTAGTGGGCGTCGGCATCGGAGGCGAAGGATTTCCAGCGCTCGACGGCGGCGTCCCAATCGGCTCCGGTCGGGCAATACGGACGACCCTTGAGGTATTCGAAGGTCGTTTCATCCGGGTTGACGTAGCCGCAGCGGGCACCGCCTTCGATGGCCATGTTGCAGACGGTCATGCGCTCTTCGAGCGACATGCGGTCGAAGACCTCACCGGCGTATTCGTAGGCAAAGCCGATGCCGCCCTTGGCTCCGAGCAAGCGGATGATGTGGAGGGTGACGTCCTTGGCATACACGCCGGGGCGAAGGTGGCCGTTGACCTCGATGCGGCGGACTTTTAATGGCTCCATGGCCATCGTCTGGGTGGCCAGCACGTCACGGACCTGGGTGGTGCCGATGCCGAAGGCGATCGCGCCGAAGGCTCCGTGGGTGGCGGTGTGGGAATCGCCGCAGGCGATCGTGGTGCCGGGCTGGGTGATCCCCTGCTCCGGTCCGACGACATGGACGATGCCCTGTTTTCCGGAACGGAGGTCGAAGTAGGTGACCCCGAAGTCCTCACAATTCTTGCGCAGGGCCTCCATCATTTCCGCAGCGAGCGGGTCGTTTGGTCGGTCCTGGTGCTCGGTGGGGACGATGTGATCGACGGTGGCGAAGGTGCGCTGCGGATATTTCACCGTCAGGCCGAGATCGCGTAGCATCCCGAAGGCCTGTGGGGAGGTCACCTCGTGGATGAGATGGGTCCCGATGAACAGCTGCGTGCGGCCGTCGGCCAATTGTCCCACCGTGTGGGCGTCCCAGACTTTTTGATAAAGGCTCTTGCCCATGGCTTGATGCGCCGACTTCGGCGGGGGCGAAAGCTGCACCTCCCGGAGGAAAATGTCAAAGCCGCATCCCTGAAATGACGATGAGGGCTCAGGCGATGTTGATGAAGCCGAGGACCAGTGCCACAAGCAGAGAAAGCACGACCAAGGCGATCAGGACCTTTTTCGCAATCAAGAATCTGGCAATGGTTGATCTCGACTCCGTTCCGTCCACCCAGGCATCCCAGGAGCCGTCCTTGGGAGGGCTGGTGCGGTGGTAGTGTCGGATCTGGGCCTGAAATCGGGGTCCGGACTCTGATGACGCAGGTCGTTTCATTGCATTACGTTACGGGCCGATCTGCACTGCCAGACAGCCCCCATGTCAACTCAAAAAGCCTCCCGTCCTGGAACGGGAGGCTTTGAAACTGGCTGATGGATCGCGAGGCGAGGAGCCTCACTTCGCCGGGATCACTTCCTGGGGCGCGGCGGCCGGGATCTCCTGGAACTGCGGCAATGCGCGGAGTCCTGGTGGTTTCGGTTCGCCGGTGCAGCAGCAGGAAGCGGAAAGAAGGGCGAACACGGAAGCGCCCGTCGCAAGAAGAATGCGGATCATGGGTTGGAAGTGGAAAGTTTCGATGATGGGAAGGAAAGGGGGACCGGAGGGGGCTGACCAGCAGCCCGCTCCGGAAATCAGATGGAACGGGAACGCCATTCCAAAATCAGTCTGCCTTACTTGGCAGGAGCAACGTATCCCGGAGCGGTTGGAGCGGGCTTGCTGTTGCAGCAGGAAGTGGCAAGAAGGGTACCGGCGGCGGCAGCGGCAAGGGCGGCGATTTTGACGAGTTTCATGTGTTTGGAATCGGTTGAGTTGGTTTCATGAATCCCATGGCGACAGCCAAGGAACCGGGCGACTCTAACGACAGCGGATGACCGTGCAAGGAGAATCGCGGTCGGGAAATGCCGGAGGATTGGGTTGCCAGCGGGGGGAAATTGCCTAGAGTCCCGCCCCCGGACACGCGTCCGGTTTCCTACCCATGAACACGGAACCACACGTGGCGATCGTCGGTGCCACCGGCGCGGTCGGCGAAGAAATGATGCTCTGCCTGGAACAGCGGAAGTTTCCCGTCGGAAAGCTCACCCTGCTCGCCTCCGCCCGCTCGGCTGGGAAAGTGTTGAAATTTCGTGGCGAGGACGTGGTCGTGCAGGAGCTCACGCACGACTCGTTCAAGGGAGTCGATATCGCGCTGTTCAGCGCCGGAGGCGGGATTTCCCTCGAGTTCGGACCCTCCGCCGCCGCTGCCGGAGCGGTGGTGATCGACAACTCCTCCGCGTTCAGAATGGACGATGGCGTTCCTCTCGTGGTCCCGGAAATCAACCCCGAAGCCGCGAAAAACCGCCCGCGCGGAATCATCGCGAACCCGAACTGCACGACCATCATTTCCCTGATGGCCCTCGCGCCGCTGCATGAGGCCTTCGGGCTGAAGTCGATCATCGCCTCATCCTACCAGGCGGTATCCGGATCCGGGGCACAGGGCATCATCGAACTCGAAGAGCAGGTCAAGGCCATCGCCAACGGCCTGCCCTTCACCCCGAAGGTTTATCCCCGCCAGATCGCCTTCAACGTCATTCCACAGGTCGATTCCTTCACTGAAAACGGCTACACCAAGGAGGAGCTCAAGATGCTCAATGAAGGCCGCAAGATTCTCGGGCTTTCCGACCTGAAGGTGTCCTGCACCTGCGTCCGTGTGCCGGTTTATCGCTCGCACTCGGTCTCGATCACAGCGGTGTTTGAAAAGCCAATCACGCCCGAAGCCGCGCGCGCCGCCTATGCGGGCAAATCCGGCATCCAGGTCGTCGATGATCCGGCCAACAAGGTCTTTCCGGTGCCGCTCGACACCACCGGCAAGGACGACTGCCTGGTCGGACGCATCCGCAAGAACCTCGTCCTCGAAAACGCCCTCGACCTCTGGGTGGTCGGCGATCAGGTCCGCAAGGGTGCCGCGCTGAATGCGGTGCAGATCGCGGAGATTCTTTGAAAATCAAGGGAACCGCCAAGACGCCAAGGACGCCAAGTTTTAAGACCTCGGGTTTTCCTTGGCGAACTTGGTGTCTTGGCGGTGAACTCAGTGCGTCCGCCAAGCCAACCATGGATCTGAAGAAATACCTCGCCGCCCGCGCCAAGGAAGTGGATGCCGCGCTCGACCGGCATCTGCCGAAAAAGTCCGCCGCGCCAGCCACGATCCACGCCGCGATGCGCTACTCGGTCTTCGCCGGCGGCAAGCGCCTGCGACCGATCCTCTGTCTCGCGGCTGCAGAGGCCTGCGGGGGGACCTTGGAAAACGCGATGCTGCCTGCCTGCGCGGTCGAGGTCCTGCACACCTACTCGCTGGTCCACGACGACCTGCCCTGCATGGACGATGATGACCTGCGGCGCGGTCGACCGACCTGCCACAAGGTTTATGGCGAGGGCATGGCCGTGCTGACCGGCGACGCCCTTCTAACAGAGGCCTTCCTGTTCCTCGCGCAGACACCCGCCACGAAACGCTACTCGGCCAAGGACTACGTGGCCGAACTCGCTCTAACAGGCGGCTCGCGCCACCTCATCGGCGGTCAGGTGCTCGACCTCGAAGGCGAAGGCCAGAAGGCGACCAAGGCCCGCCTCGTGAAGATCCACGAGGCGAAAACCGCCGCGCTGCTGATGAGTTCGCTGCGTCTCGGCGCGATGACCGCCAACGCCACGCCGAAGCAGCTCGAAGCTCTAACAGTTTTCGGCCACGCTCTCGGCCATGCCTTCCAGGTGATCGACGACATCCTCGACGTCACCCAGTCCACCGAAGTTCTCGGCAAGACCGCCGGAAAGGACGCCGCCGTTGAAAAGACCACCTACCCTTCGCTGATGGGCCTGGAAAAGTCCCGCAAGGAGGCAGCCAAACTCACCAAGCAGGCCATGGACGCCCTGAAGCCGCTCGGAAAAAGCGCCGACCGTCTTCATGAAATCGCGGCGTATCTGTTAGAGCGGGAGTATTGAGCATTGGTTAGAGGTTAGAGGTTATTTGAAACAGAGACCAGATGGCCTCGAATCCTTTTAACAGATGACCCATCACATCTAACCTCCAGCCCCGCTCAAACCCTCACCACCGTCAGCTCGGGACGGCAGTTGAAACGCAGAGGGAGAAAAGAGGTGCCGAGTCCACGACCGACGAAGAGTTTCCCTGAGGGTGAATCGTAGAGGCCGTCGACGTAGCGATTCACGAAACTGGGAAGAAACAAGGCACCGACCAGCGGGACGCGGCACTGCCCGCCGTGCGAGTGACCGCTGAGGATGAGGTCGTAGGGCTGAGTGCCCGGCTTGTCGCCCACCGCCGGATAGTGGCAAAGCAGGATCTTCGGCTTCGGTTCGACACGCTTCAGACCATAGGGCCCGCTGGTGCCGTGGAGGACGAAGTCTCCGAAATCGACCGCTTCATTCGTCAGCCACGCCCCGCCTGCAGCCTTCGCGCCAGAGCGGAAGATCTTGAGCGAGGCTGGATCGTAGGGATCGTGGTTGCCCATCACGCCATAAAGCGGAGCGCCGCAGGTTTTGAGGAGTTCGAGCGCCTCGGCCAGGTGCTCGGTGTTCTTGCGGTCCACCAAATCGCCGGTGAAACACACGAGATCCGGTTTCTCGGCGCGGGTGATGGCGAGGATCGACTCCAGCCAGGCGCGGTTGCCGCGATAATGAAGATCTGTTAGATGGACAATCGTCTTGCCGAGTCCGAGGTGGGAGAAGTCCAGCCGCGTGACGTCCAGCCATCTCGGTTCCACGCCCAAGGCATCCACCGCCGCCAGCCCGCCGAGGGCCAGCGTCATGCGTTTCAGAAACGTGCGTCGGGTCACCGCCATGCGGGGGATTTCCTATCACAGGACGGACTCCACTGTGTGTGAATTCTCGGTGAAGTTTGATGAAGCACGGGCTTTTCCTGAGAACGAATCTCGGATTTCATCATGAAGTGGATCGGACGCTGACTCCCTTGGAATTCCTCAATGCCCTGCGCTGCGGGGCGGTCATCTCCGCCGTGGTGGGCTCGTGGTATCCGGCGATCGCGTTTCAATTTCTCTATCTGAACCGGGACCGCTTTGATTGGGGTGAAGCTATCGTTGTTTACGTCTTGTCGTTCGTACCAGCCTTTGTGGTCCTGGCGATTTTGATCCATCTGTTTCCTGGGCGGCTTTTCAAGTGGTCGAAGCTCATCCGGCATCGTGAAGCCCTCATCCTGACGATGATCGGTTGCCTCTTCGGCACCCTACTGGGGATGGTGGGCCTGATTTTCTTCATCACTGAACTCGGTCTGGACGTTCGCAGCATGATCCGGGTGATCTTCTTCATCACGACCGGAGCCTGCTACGGAACTCTCCTCGGCGGAGCAGCGGCGGGCCTTTTGGAGTTCAGGAAAAGGCGTCTTTGAAATCCACGAGAATGTCTCCCGAACCTTCCATCTCCCTCCATGTTCCCGTGGCTCAACGCCGCCAGTTCGTCGTAGCCTGCATCGCCCTGTGGGTCGGTGCGGCGGGGTTCTGGTGGCTGTGCGCGTCGTTCCGGCGCTGGGAGGATGTGAAGGAGTGGACGTTTGGTGGGTGCTTGATGGTGCTGGTGCTGATCGGGCAGTGGATTCTGGAACGGCGCTTGCGAAGGAAATGGCTGCCGTTTCAAGGGCAGACGCAGTGGTGTCTGCGGGCGATGTTGTTGACCCCGGTTTTTGCGATCTTTCTGGTGTGGGCGGTCAAGCCGATCGGTGCCATGATTCCGGGGTTTTACCGGGCATCCAATGAGGGAACCGTCGGAAGCAAGACGAACGTTGAGGGGCGACCCGTCATCATGTCGTTCAGTGAGCAACTGAAGTCTGAGCCCACTCTGAAGCTTCGATTGCCCGAGCGCTACAGGACCGAGGTATTGCGATTTCATCCCAGACTCCGTCCCGATTCACCTGGTTGGATCATCCGGACGGGAGAGAAGCTCATCCGCAAAGAAGACGGAACCGCCGGACAGCCGATAAGCGGCGAGGGTCTGATGCGCGTTCTGGAGGATATCAGTGGAAATAAAATCCCCTTGTCCGAAGAGGCGGAAGTTATTCTCCAATTGGATCTGCTGTCCAAAGAATGGCTGCTGGGAAACCGGTTTGAGGCTAGAATCAGTCGATCGGACGATCGGCTGATGGTGGACGCACACGGGAGTAGTGGTTCTCCACCACCATCGCTACCTCATGCCTTGGTCGGAATCGTCCTGTTCTTTGTTTCTTTGGCCATTTCCATCACCGCCAAGGCAACGATGGGCGAGGAGCCCTGCGAACGCCCCTGACCTCAATACCCCTTCCAGAACGCAAACGCGCAAACCACCACGGCGATGCCATACGCGAGCCCAGCGGAGCAGAGCGCTTTCCAGCGGCCTTGCGAGGCGGTGACCCAGCCGATCATGTCGCGGAAGAGGTAGGGCATGCCGACCCAGAAAAGCGACGCAGTGATCAGCACGTAGGTGTAGAGCGGGACCAGCAGGCGCGAGGTCGGGTCCTTCAGAAACGCGGCGGAAAGCAGCGGCGAGGCCATCATCAGGCCGAGCAACCCAAGGGCCCGGACGGCGAGGAAATCCTTCACGCTGATCGAGACCAGGATGATCGAGGCCGGCACCAGCAAGCGCAGCAGCGGCTTGAGGTTGTTGAACTCGCCGAGGTCCATCGCCAAGGCGCTGAGAATGCCTTTTCCGGGCGGGGCGATGATCAACCAGAACCACATCAGGCCGATGCCGAGGAGGATTTGGCCGATGAACTTGTCGCGCGGAAACTTTTTCAGGAAGGCCTGCGAGGCCGGTGCCTTGAACAGCAGGACCGCATGCAGGGCCACCAGGGCAATGCCAAGCGTGAGCCCGGTGCCGAACAGCGGGAGCTTCTCGTAAGGGTGCATGGCGTCCATGTGTGGCGGGACATTCGATGACCCCGGGCCATCGGACAAGGCTGAACTGAGGCCCGGGATTCAAGACTCAAGAATCCAGAATCAAGAGGTAGAGTGGACGGATTTGCTTCGTAGCTCGCTTTTCCAGCAGAGGCCGCTTATGGCTTTGATCGAATTCTCCTCATGAAACCGCGCTCCCTTTCCTGGCCTGATCTTTGCCTGCTGCTGGCCGCTGCCGGGGGAGTGACGTTTTTCCTGCTCCAGCAACGCAGCGCCGCGACCCTGGAGGCGGAAAATGCCCGGCTCAGCCAGCGGATCGAGGCCCGGGAAAAGCGCAGCGAAGCCACCGAGGACGAGACGAATTCCGGCCTCAGCGCCAAACTCCTCGCCAATGCAGGTCCCTCCGGCATGGCAAAGCTCGCGGCCATTCTGCGCGGCGCGATGTTAGGAAATCCGGCCCAGGTCCGGGAATCGCTGCTGCTCGAAAACCAGTGGCGGACCCTCGATTCGGCCACGCTGGGGAAAATGATCGCCGACGCCCGCGCGGCGGATCTTTCCGAGGACGATCGGGAAGCGGTCATCGACATGTTGCTCGAAGTGCTGGTGGAAAAGGATCCCGCCCGGGCCTTCGCGGTGATTGAGGAGGGATTCGCCGGGAAGACTCCGAGGGAGATCCAGCAGCAGCTTTCGAAGCGCAGCGGGCTGTTCGAGAAATGGATCCAGAGCGATGGCCCGCAGGCGCTGGCGTGGCTCGACAGGCAGATCGCAGCCGGGCTTTTCGACAGCCGTTCGCTGGCGGGCACCTCGAATGTCAGGCAGGTCTATGAAAGCCTGATCTATCAGAAAACGAAGGAAGGCAGCCGCATTGCCGCGCTCGATCCCCTCGACCGTCTGCCGACGCTCCAGTCATGGCGGCTGCGCGATCTCCCCCTCGAAGACCAGATCGCCCTGGCCAAGGTCGCCCGGACCAGCGGGCTCAAGCCCTCCGAAGTCGCCGAGGTGATGAAGCCCTTTCTGAACAAGGCGATGCAATCCGGCGATCTGGCCGGGGCCGATGCGTTTTTCGAGCAGATCGACCCGACCCCGGAGGAGCTGCCCCACCTCTCCGAAACCGCAGCCGGATCTGCCATGTTCGCTCTTGGAAAAAAGGCTGATCAACTCACCGGCGACGAGGTTCCCGCCATCCGGAGTTGGTTGGCGGACAAGTCCACTGAAGGCGATGCCTACATCGGCTCGATGATTGGCAAGGGCTTCAGCAATGGTTGGGATGCCGGACAAATCTACGCCACGATGGAACGACTGCAGAAAGATCAGCCTTCGGACGATCTCATCAGCACCTTCCTCATCGGTGCCTCGGAGGGCAACAAGCAGAAGCTCGATCCGGCGACCGCCCTGGACTTCGCCAACCGCATCACGGATCCCGGAAAGCGCGCGGTCACCCTCAACGCCATCAAGGGCCAATGAATGCCATGAGAACGATCCGCCTGCTGGTCTTGCTGCTGGGCGTCGCCTTTTTCTGGAGTGG
>JAIYDT010000354.1 GCA_027487355.1 Verrucomicrobiaceae bacterium | reverse complement strand
GGCCGGGTCCCGCCGACCCGCCCGGCGACTTCGACCAAGGTCGATGGCGATGCGGGCTGCGGCTCCAGATCAATGCTGGCCTTGGTGCTTTCATCGAACACCGCCCAAGCGGAGGAGCCATTGAGCTTGCCGTAGGAAATTGGCAGGGACTGGACACGGATCTCATCGGTTGTCCCCTTCCTGCCAACCAGCAGAACGTCCGAGGCGGAACCTTTCTGGGCCGGGAGGTTCGCATTCATGGCATCCACTGGATTCGGCGAGGAAACCAGCCAGCGGTGGAAATTCTTCTGCTTGTCCGGGTATGTCGGCGCCCCGGTGGTCGCCGGAGCCCAGCGCCAGGAGGTCCAAGCTCCTGTTAGATTGGGCCGGCCCGCATTGTCGATCACCGAGCCCGCCGGGGCGGAGACCCGTTGATCCGGACCGAGCGAAGTCTGCATGTCGCCAAGGGCCAGCATCAGCGCCAAGCGGGCATTGGCCCGTGCAACCGCGTTCGCATCGCCCTGACCGGAGCTACGAAGCGTGATCGTCGAAAGCGTCAGCAACCCGACCGCCACGACGGTGAGCAGCACCATCATGGTCAGGGTGATGATCAGCGCGAACCCGGCAGGTTGGGCCGGATGGCGACGCGTTTGGAGATGGGTTTTCATGGGTTGAAAGATGGAGACTTGCGCAGCGGGCAGCGGCTGGATTCCCGGCTTAAGCGAGCCTGCGTGGTGGCGCTGAAGTGGATGGATGAGCCGGGGACAATGGCTGATCACGCGGCCCAAGTACTAAAGATTACAATTGAATTACATTGTATCTGTAGGTGCGGATGAGCAACCAACATCTAACTGCAAATTCGGACAATCGCTTGTCGTGAATTGTTCAGGGTTCCCCCTTATGGGCTACGTAAAATTATTTTGTTCAGCTCAATCTGAAGCCATTTGTGAACTGATCGGACACGCATTTTCGGCGGATCCCCTCAGGGCGCAAGTGATGGGTGATGGGTTATTTCAATCGAATCGCACCCGTGGAGTGGAAACGAACGAGCAGGGAAAGGTGGGTTTGGTGCCCGGTTCAACCACGGAACCCGTGGCGGACTGGAGAGGAGACCCTAGCATCGAACGCCTCCGAACACTTGGATGCGACAGACATTTTTGTGTATGTTTCCGCCACCACCGCGCGATCAACCGGGATGTTGTGGCGGTGCCCCGCGCGGTCCGGCCAGAGACACTACGGCAGTCGGCTCCCGTCCGGGATGGAAAAGACCTTGAGTCGTGAGGTGTCACCCCGCTCCAGGATCACGGCGGACTTCGGCAGTCCGAGTGTCTTGGCCAGAAACTCCCGGGCTGCGGCATTGGCTTTCCCCTCGACCGGGGGCGCGGCGATCCGGAGCTTGAGCACCCTTCCCGAACGCGGATCCTCCTCCCAGCCGATGATTTCGCTGGTCCGGGCGTTCGGGACGATGCTGACGACCAGCTTCACGGACGAAAGGATCAACGAACAGGGCACCGATGCCAGTTTGGAGTTTCGCCCCGCCGGGAAACGATTAGGGTCCGCGCCGAGATGGAGGCAAACGATCAACCCGCGCAGGGCGGCTGGCGGTCATTCTGGGCGCTGGTGGCGATGCAGATCGCGCAGTCTTTCAACGTCAACGTCGTCAAGATCATCCTGGTGGTCCTCGGTGCCTGGCTGATCGAAAGGCACATGGCTCCGAAGGGAGTCGAACACCTGGTGACCGTGATGCTGGTCCTGCCTTACATCATTTTCGCCCCAACCTGCGGCTGGTTCTCCGACCGCTTCGCGAAAAGCGCGGTGATCCAATGGACCTCATGGCTGCAGATCGTGGCGGTGGCCCTGACGATCTGGGCACTCCACGCCCGTCATCTCGGGCTCGCCATCGGGGGCTTCTTTCTCATTTCCACCCAGGCCGCTTTTCTGAGCCCCTCGAAGGTCGGGGTGGTGAAGGAGCTTGTCGGCAGCAAGCGGCTCGGCTTTGCCAGCGGTGTCCTCGAAGGCACGGTCATCCTCGCCATCCTCGCCGGCCAGATCATCGGTGGAAACTGGTTCGATGCCAGACTGAGGGCGCTGGGTGATGGCTATGCCGCCACCTTCGAGCCGTTTTACTGGTTGCTGGTCATCGCAGCAGTCTCGGTCGGCTTGGCCTATCTCGTTCGACCGACCGCGAAGCATCCTGGTGCCCCCTGGACCTTCCAGCTCGCCACCAGTCACATCCGCGACCTGAAGGAGCTCTTTGCTTCCCAGCAATTGAGGCTCTGCGGCCTGGGAGTGGCCTTTTTCTGGGGCTTCGGCGGCTTCATCGCCCTGATCGTGCTTCAAATCGCCGAGACCCTTCACGAAGGAGGCAAAGAAGGCACCGCCACCACCTTCGCGGCGCTCTGGACCATGGCGGTGGTGGGCATCGCCATCGGCAGCGTGGGGGCCGGTCTGATCAGCCGAAAGAAGATCGAGATGGGACTCGCTCCGCTCGGGGCCATTGTGATGACGCTCGGCACCTTCCTTCTCGCCGTTTGTCCTCCGAACTCGGTCCTCCAGAAAATCATGCTCGTGATCGCAGGAGCAGGTGGGGCCGTCTTTCTGGTGCCACTCCAGGCCATCCTGCAGGACGCCCCGGAGGAGGATCGACGCGGCACCGTGCTCTCGGCCTCCGGACTTCTCAACAACCTCTCCGGCATCGCCTTCACCGTCCTCCAATTCGGGCTGAAATACGGCGAGGTGCCGATCGGCCTGCAGTTCGCCGTGGTCGGACTGCTGACGCTGACCGTCACCTGGGTCTGCTTCAAGCACCTCGTGGTGGACTTCATCCGGCTGGTCGGACTGGCCGTCATCCGTTCGATCTACCGCATCCAGGTCACCGGTGCGACAAACGTTCCCGAGAAGGGCGGCGTGTTGCTGCTGCCGAACCATGTGACCTTCGCCGATGCTTTTTATCTGACAGCCGCCTCTCCGCGACCCGTGCGCTTCGTGATGGACGAGACCTTCATGGCCAACGCTTGGATCCGCTGGTTCTCGACGCTTTTCCACACCGTCGCCATCTCCCGCGACAACCCACGTGAAGCCATCCGGATCACCATCGAGGCCTTGAAAGCAGGCCACGTCGTCTGCCTTTTCCCGGAAGGAAAGATCACCCGCACCGGCACCCTCGAAGCGTTGGAGCGCGGCTTCGAGCTGATCGCCAGACGCGCCAACTGCCCCATCGTCCCGGTGTGGGTCGATGGCTCATGGGGCTCGATTTTCTCCTACGAACGCGGTCCGGGATTCCGGAAAAGTCCCTACCGGATCCCTCACCCGCTGAGCATCGCCTTTGGGGAATCCATCCCCTGCAACAGCGCGGACAGGCAGCTCGTCCAACAGGCTTTCCTCAAGAGTTCCGCCGCCGCGATCAGGGCTCGCTTTCCAGAAGAAGCGACCACCGCTGCCATCAATGCCCATCAGATCGGACAGCTCAACGCCCTGGCGCGGCGCACCCCGTTTCGTGCTCTTGAGAACGACCAG
>JAIYDT010000056.1 GCA_027487355.1 Verrucomicrobiaceae bacterium | reverse complement strand
TGGCTCGGTGCGGGGAAACGGCCCAACGGAAGCTCGCCAGTGAGCATTTCATAAATCACCACGCCGAGGCTGTAGATGTCCGCGCGGTGGTCCACGCTGTGGGGTTTTTCGTGCTGCTCCGGGGCCATGTAGGCAGCGCTGCCGAGCTGGCCACCGGTGCGGGTGAGGGTGAAGTTCCGCTCGGGATCTCCGAGGATCCGTGCGATGCCGAAGTCGGCGATCTTCACCCGGCCATCTCGGTCTAACAGGATGTTCTCCGGCTTGATGTCGCGATGCCAGATGCCTTCCGCGTGGGCGAATTGCAGCGCGTCGCAAATGGCGGGCACGATGGCGAGAGCTTGCTCGGGCGTAAAACGACCGGCGCTCATCGCCTGGCGCAGGTTCACGCCATCGACGAATTCCATCATCAGATAGAAAAATCCGCCGCTCTCGCCGTGTTCGTAAAGTGTGACAATGTTCGGATGCTTCAGCCTGCCCAGCACACGGGCCTCGCGGGCGAAGCGTTCCTCGAAGGCGGGGTCGCGTCGCAGGGCGGGTGACAGCAGCTTCAGCGCCACGGCGCGGTCGAGCTTCGGTTGGCGGGCCTGATAGACGAAGCCCATGCCACCGTGACCGATGAGTTTCAGGATCTCCAGTTTCGGAAACGCGGCGGCGACTTCCAACAGCGGTGGCGCGTCGTGCGGATTGGCAGCGGGTTCCTCCGCATCACGGAGCAGACAGGCCGGACAAAACCCACCGGGAGCATGCTCGGGGATCGGGCTCTGGCAGGTGGGGCAGGTTTTCGCGTTCACACAGGTTCCTGACGGATCGTGAAGGCGAGGTTACAGGAAATCTCTTGGTTGCGGAGTCTTTTCCCTATCCCGCTTTCCGGCTCCTTCGCTTCCATGGTCGGAATGAGTCGAGATTCACCCTACCGGCCTCAACCCATTACCCATATCTTCAATCTTCAAGGCCGAGGTCCTGTTCCATCCCCGCCGTCCATGCCGGGATGTTCCGAAACTGAACGAGACGCTGTAGCGGGCCGCGAAGGTGTCGCGAAGCCCGGTAAGCCCGGCCTCCCGATTCCGGTGTAACAATTTCCACGCGATGTGGTAGGAACGGGAACGGATGACGCAGCGCACCAGCCAGGCCACCTTTTTCGCGACCACCCGCTGGACGATGGTCCGCGAGGCGGTGCGTGGCGGCGATGATGCGGCGAGGTCGGCTCTGGGTGGGTTGTTCTCGATCTACTGGCAGCCGCTTTACCGCTACGCGCGTCGAAAGGGAAAGTCTCGGGAGGATGCCGAGGATCTGGTGCAGGGTTTCCTGGCGCATCTGATGACATCGAGGGCGCTTCAGGGGATCGATC
Organism: Verrucomicrobiaceae bacterium; assembly: GCA_027487355.1. GTDB lineage: Bacteria > Verrucomicrobiota > Verrucomicrobiia > Verrucomicrobiales > Akkermansiaceae > Luteolibacter. The sequence continues at coordinate 1,712 of JAIYDT010000056.1, read as the reverse complement.
AGGCGAAGGGACGATTCCGTTCCTTCCTTCTCATCTCGTTCCAGCATTGGATGATCAACGATTGGAAACACGCCACTCGTGGAAAACGCGGCGGTGGCAGCGCGGTGGTGTCGTTTGACTGGGAAAGCGCGGAGACCGGACTGAAGCTGGAGATCGCCGACGAGCGCAGCCCGGACCGTCTGTTCGACCGCGAGTGGGCGCTGGCGCTGTTGCGGAAGGCGCTGGAGGAGTTGGCGGAAGTCTGCCTAGCGGAAGGAAGCGGTGCCCAGTTCAAGGTGCTCAAGCCCTGCCTCACGGCGGACTCCGGTCGCATCGCCTACGCCGATCTGGCCGTGGTGCTTGACATGACCGAAGGCGCAACGCGGGTGGCGGTCCACCGGCTGCGGAAACGCTACCGACGGATTCTAACAGACCAGATTTCACGGACCCTTTCCTCGCCCGATTCGGTGGAGGAGGAAATGCAATCGCTCTTCGCCGCCCTCGCCGGATGAGATTTTCTGTAACGATTTTCCCGCGACGTTTTTGAGGAAGGTGAACCCCATCATCATGAGCGATTCCCCACCAAGCTGCCCCGACTGCGGATCACCCTTGCCGGTCGATTCCCCGCAAGCGCTCTGCCCTGCCTGCCTGATGCGACAGGTGCTGGCCTCACGAACGGTGGTGTCGGGTGCGGACAAGCAGCCGGTCGGGCCGCCGCCTTCGCCCGAGGAAATTGCCGACCGCTTTCCTCAGTTCGAGATCCTGGAATGCCTCGGCCGTGGTGGGATGGGCGTCGTTTACAAGGCGCGTCAGAAATCGCTGAACCGTCTCGTCGCGATCAAGATCCTCGCGCCCGAACGCGGCCACGAATCGCGCTTCGCCGAACGCTTCGCCCGCGAAGCCGAGCTGCTCGCAAAGCTCAATCACCCGCACATCGTCACGATCCACGACTTCGGAGAAACCGACGGACTGTTCTACCTCGTCATGGAATTCGTCGATGGCGTAAACCTCCGCGACCTGCTGCGTGAGGGGAAACTCGAACCGAAACAGGCCCTCGCCATCGTTCCGCCGATCTGTGAGGCGCTGCAATACGCGCACGACAAGGGCATCGTCCACCGCGACATCAAGCCGGAGAACCTGTTGTTGGACCGCGAGGGCCGGATCAAGATCGCCGACTTCGGCATCGCCGCGCTGATGGGAACGGAAGGCGAGGAAGCGGGCACGCCGCCTTACATGGCTCCGGAGCAGTCTGGCCGATCGAGTGGCATCGATCACCGCGCGGACCTTTATGCACTCGGCGTGGTGCTTTATGAAATGCTCACCGGTGAGCGTCCGACTACGGATCTAGTAGCTCCTTCGCGGAAGGTTCAGATCGATGTGCGGTTGGATGAAATGGTCCTGCGGGCCCTGGAGAAAACGCCGGAGCTGAGATACCAGACGGCGGCTGAATTCCGGACGGTGGTGGAAACCCTGGCGGCACCCGCAGTCGAGCAGGAAGCTGCAAATCGCGAGAGGCGGAAAAAGCGGAAGAAGAAAGTGGTCTTCAGCCTTCCCGATCCACTGCCGAGCAAGAGCGCGCTGCTGGGGATCGCATTCGCGGCGATTGGATCGGGCGTTTTGTTGTTTGTCTTCAGAGCGGAAGCCCGGGAGTGGATCCATCGCTGCTTTGCGAATGCGACCCAGGTCATCCCGGCTCTTGGCGCCAGGTCCTCAAAAGCCGAAGGGGGCAAGGT
>JAIYDT010000468.1 GCA_027487355.1 Verrucomicrobiaceae bacterium | reverse complement strand
TTCCTCATGATGGGCGTGGAGAATCGCGGTGTCGGAATGAAACGAATCCACTCCCACTTGGCTCGGAGCCCTACGGCATAGACTCCGCAAATCTTGCGGTCATTGGGTATTTGGGCCTTTGAGAGGCCGAGTCGGATCTCACCAAATCTGGCGATAAGGGACACTAGCGGGCACTCTTCTGCGGCCTCGCCGCTCGCCCGACAGCGGGCCTTCTTTAAACCACAGAGGACAGGAGATCGAGGAGGTCGCGGAGAAGTGGATTGGATGGAATTGTCCGTCCCGTGGTGATGGACGAGCGAATTTCTTCACTCCTGAACTCAAGGCTGCTTCCGCTTCTTCCAGGCGTGGCCCAGAAGGGCGGTGATCGCCCCGGCCATGATCAAGGCCTCCAAGCCCTTCAAAAGGGTGGCGATCCATAACGAGACGCCGATGCCTCTTGTGAGTGCTGCTGAGGGATTGATGAAGGCGATGCTCAGGAGAAAGTAAGCGACCAAAGCCCCTGCAAACACCCACCAACCCATGGCGGCCACCGACAAGGGGGTCTGAGGCTCCCTGGCGACATCCGAAGGCAGAACGTCCGAAGGCTCATTCGATTTCTTCAGGATGGAAGGGTTGTCGAGGAACTCAGCGACCGTCACCGCATTCGCCGAATCCCCGAGGGGACAAACCAGCCAATCTCCTGTCACCTTCCCGGCCCGGACATGGCTCCTGATCCCCTCTTCGTTGTAGCCGGTTTTCCACAGAAGGGCGTTGGGGGATTTGATTGAGTATTCCATGGTCATTTCGTTTGCCGCTTGGTCACGTTCGATTGAATCTGCGCTCATCGATCTCCTAGCATATTCCACCTACTGTACTTGCCGAATGTTGATACTTTAGTTCCTGAGCTTGAAGTCTCCTTTGAAACCACCACCTCAGGCGGCACTCTAACGCCTCGCTCCTCAAGCATTTCCGCTGCAACGTGACGTATCCCATAGCCCACATAACTAACTTCTGTCTTTTCGTTTCCAGGTCCATACGACGTTCCTGTGGATGTCGAATAGCCTCCGTGGGCCAAGAGCGCCTGAAGCAAAGGGGTGTCTTGTTCGTCGCGGGCGAGGGCGAGGTATCTGACTTCATAATGCATCAGGTCCAATGGCGGCATGACGAATTCCTCCTTCCTTTCTTTTTCCTTCTGCAGGTGCCGTCTGAGCGCGAGGGTAATGGTCGGGCCGAAATTGATCGTTCCTCTGGGGGAATCCTCAGCCCAATAGCAGAGCAGAAATGCCACCTTTGCCGGATCTGATTCCAACGCATCCTCCAAAAGCCTTTCTTGCGCGGAATCCTTCGGTGGGATGATTGGATAACAGCGCCCGCGAATCTGCATGATTTCCCAATTCTTGCCGCCAGAGAAGAGCGCAAGAACGACCTTGGGTTTGAATTCCGCACGGAACCCCATGGCCTGCTCCGCGATCCACTCACGTTCATAGCGACGCACGAAAGCGCACGAGGCGATGTATGTTGCCTGCTCAGTGCTATTCAGGAGCTTCACGAGATCGTCCCGCTTGAGAAAGCTATCCACGAGGAAATCCGATTCCAGCAGCTCTTCAATGCTCCTTCGAATGGATTCATCGGCGCTTGGATGAAGTTGGGCGGCATGGCGTGTAACAGCCTCCCAGGTGCCAAGGTCGGAAAGCATGCCGCTTTCGGGAGCTCCTTCCCACCCTTCGCGAAAGAATTTCCGCGAGAGTTGTTCGCATACAATCCAAGGGATAAGTGACTCGTTGGGGCCTGACGATTGCTTGTTGATCCGCCTCCAACATTCACGAACAAGACGATCGAATGACTGATCCTTCGGTTCCGGTTTGGAGAGAAGACGATGCATGTCTGCCGCCGCGTTTTTTTGCTCGGCCGTTGATTTGTTAGACGTGCTCCAACCATCGGCGAGAGCTTTTGCCTTCTCCCTGACATCGGGCGCTTTCCCGAAGAATTGAAGAAGTTCCAATGCACCCACGCGTTGGGATGGAGTCAATTTCTGCGTCTGCTCGTCGAACGCTTCCTCAAACACTGAAGGAAGATACCTCAACGCCATGTGGTCCTTTGCCGCGAGATCCACATCCGCCATCGAGACGACTCCCATTCCTTCATTCGAGACAATTCCGAGAGCGGAGTACATCTTGTAGCGCACCCTGACCGCTTTACCTTCTCGTGGCCTGTAGCCATTGATTTCCCGGTACATGCCGGGGGGCACGATCGATCCAGCATAACCGTTGCCGCAGGGACTGTAATAATGCGGCTCAGCCCGCACCCATTTCCCGCTTTCATCCTGAAACTCCAGCTTGATGTCGAAATCCCCTCCATGTCGGGGCACATACTGGTCGGACTGATTCCCATTAATAAGATACAGAGGAATACCATTCGGCTCGGGATGTTCGAAATCGGCGAACAAGATCGTCTTCCCCAACGACGGTTTGATGTGGGGAGGCAACTCCACATTTGCGATGGGAACAAGTGATGCCGGCGAAGACTGAGCTGCCACGGCAGTCGATTCCACCTGAGTGACCTGCGTCGAACGCTTGCAGGAAACGAGGCCGAGCAACAAGGGGGTAAACAGAAGAATGAAGCGGAACTGCATTATGATTGAGACGTCACATCGCGATAGTAGAGGATTACCTTTCCACCTCAACCTGGACCGCAATCCTTCTGGGTTCATTTCGCAGATCCTGAGCTTTTTCAATTCCCATCTGCAAGACGTTTCCACGCAGCATCACCTTTGACTCCCGCTTCGGAGGGGTCGAAGGGCTTGAAGCCCATGGCGAGGGCGGGCGAGCCTTCCTTGAGACGCCAGTCGCCTTTCGCGGGATCGCGGAACAGCGGGTCGGCGATGACCGAGCGGGCGTCGTGGCCCATGGCCTGCCACTTGTCGAGCGGGATGCCGACGAACTCCAGCGGCTTGCCATCGGTGCGCCAGATCAAATTACGATCCATCTCGTACTTCCCCTTTTGCCAGCCTCCGCCGCCGAGGGTGGGGTCGCTGTCCCAGTAGAGGATGTTTCCGGTGAAGTGGAACGAGGTGTGGTCCTCGGGCTTGGTGAACTGGATCTGCTGCTTTTCTCCGAAGGCGAAGATGTTGTTCCGGATGATGTTCTCCTTTCCGTAATGCTGGTGGTAGCCGCCGGTGCGGGTGTGGTGGACGAGGTTGTTTTCCATCACGATGCCGGTGCTGCCCTCATCGTTGTAGAGCCCCCAGCCGCCGTAGTCGTAGGAGATGACGTCGTGGATGTGGTTGTGGCTGACGGTGGTGCCTTCCGAGGGCCCGAGCGTGTAGACCGCGCCCATGTCGCTGAGGAGGCCGTCGCCGATGTGGTGGATGTGGTTGTAGTCGATCCGGTTCCGCTTGGCGGAGCTTTCGGCGTAGCCCCAGCGCCATCCGACGGAGACGCCGGAGTAGGGCAGGTGGCTGATATCATGATGGGTGACCTGGTTGTCGCCGCTGTAGCCGATCCAGACGCCGACTGCGCAGGGAAAGACCCGCCCGGCGTCGCGGATGATGTTGTTATCGAAAACCTGATGGCTGGTCTGATCGGCCGGCTGGGAAGAGGGCCCCATTTCCCCGATCCGCAGGCCGCCCGCGCCGAGATCGTGGAGGTAGCAGTGCTCGACGCGGTTGTCGCGGCAACCTTTCCGGAACCACAGTCCGTAGATCCCGGTGTGGGCGATCTCACAGTGATCGAAGCTCACCGAGCGGACATGATCGGCCTGGATCACCGCCTCGATGGTGGCAGCGGCCTGGGTGGGCTCGAAGCCCTGAGGAGGGCAGCGCCAACCGGTTTCCTGAAAAGCGATGCCGCGAAAGGTCATGTGCTGCAATGGTTGTTCAGGCTGGCCGCGGAGGATGAGTAGCTGCGAGGCGACAGGGGCCACCACCTCGGACTTTTCCGATTCCTCGCCGGGGAGCGGCTTGTAGGTGAGGATGCCATCGTCGGCGAGGAACCATTCGCCGGCTTGGTCAAGGGCGCGGCTGACGTTTTCCAGGATGATGCCGGTCTTGGCGTCCCACTTGTTCCAGGGCTTCATCGGCTGGCCGACGACCGTCAGTTTCCCGTTCTTGAGGTCCACCGACTCCAAGAAGCGGCGGGTGTTGTCCCACTTGTGGTAGGCGAGGAACTGAACCCGGTGCAGCGCCGCCTCGGACAGTCCCGTGAGTCCTTTCAGATCCTCCGGGGCGAAGGTCACCGACTGGCGCGCACGTTTCCCATCCGGTCCGTCGAGCAGCTCCTCGACCACCTCCTTCGCCTTGATGAAGCCACGGTCCGGAAAGCGAGCCCGGACCGCGCGACGTCCGTTGACCCAGAGCTGGTCGAAGCCCTCCATGCCGGAAATCTTCACCTCCCAGTTTCCCTCGGAAGTCTTCTTGAATCCACGGATCGGCACGCCGCCACTGATCACCGGATGGGCTTCGGGAGCCGCGAGGAAACGAACCGGAGCGGAATCGCTGCCGCTATGTTCCGATCCGAGCACCAGCGGCTGGGTAAGCCGGTAGGTCCCATCGGCAAGGATCAGATCGACTGCCTGCTCGGGATGCTCGGCACGGCTTTTTTTCAGGAGGTCAATGGCAGCTGGCAGTTCGACATCTCCAGACTTGCCGCCGATCCGAATGACTCGCGTCTCGGCATTCACCAAATTCAGCGAGAGGCCGAGGATCAACAGCATCCACGAGCCCAATGAGAGGAATTTCATGCCCACTCAACGACGAGCGGCCCATGGGTCTTTCCGATCACTTGTGCTGGTTCGGAGCCTGGATGAACTGGAAGATCTCCTTGGCAAACCGCGCATCCTCCGGAGCGATCAAGCCATTCGGCTTCAAGGCCGGCGCGGCGGGTGTTGCACCGGCCGCAGGCGGCGCGGCTGGAGGAGGTGTTGGAGCCGGTTCGTTTGCCTCCTTCATCACCTGGATAAAGGTCGCCACCGCCGAGCGGTTTTCCGACGAGCTGAAAAACAGGGCTGCCCCTCCTCCAATGATCACCACCAGGACGATCGAGCCAATCTTGTTGAGCTTGCCGCGCTGCTGCTAGAACTGCCGGTCGCGGTCCTCCAGCATCGAGCCCAGACGCTGATCGGGTAGATGACCGTGGTTGGAAGGACTCTTTCGACCCGACATGATCTGAAGGATATCCGAATCATCAGGACGGGTCAAATTTCAAAATCCCTCTGCCGTCCGGGCAAAAAAAGAGCGGCCCGACCGACCCACCCCTTGGAAAACCCATTAACCAAGAAGCGTCTCAGTCGGACCGCCAATGTGTCGCGACATCCAGAGTTAAGCAGCGACCGGGCCAACTTTTTCATCGATTTCAAAAAATCGCGAAATTTCCTCCCATCCCGTTCTGGCTTTCCGATGTCCGAGCGTTCGAAGAAAAAGCATCCGAATTGTCTGATTGCTGCTTTTTGAAACGACATCCTTCCGGAGACGCGAGAACTGCCCTCCATCCAACCTCAAACCAACACCCACCAACACCATGGAATACATGCTTCTCTTCACCGAATCCGCTGAGGAACTCGCCAAGCGCAACGATCCGGAAAAGGCCCCTGCCTACTGGGCGGCGTGGTCGGCCTACGCAGGCACCGTCGCCACCTCCGGCCACATGGTCAGCGGGGCCGGCCTCCAGCCACCGGACACCGCCACCACGGTCCGCATCCGCGACGGCCAGCGTCAGGTGCACGATGGACCCTATGCGGAATCGAAGGAAATGCTCGGCGGCTTCTTCGTCATCGACGTGCCTGATCTGGACACCGCGCTGGAGTGGGCCGCCCGGGCCCCGTCCGCAAGCAATGGCTCCACCGAGGTGCGTCCCGTGCTGCCTCCTCCGCCAGCCCAGTCCTGAATTCCATGGCCGCCACGGAGATCGATCACGCCATCGTGGCGGCCGCACGCGACTCGTATTCGCAGCTGGTCGCATTTCTAACAGCCCGGGCCGGCGGAGACTTCTCGGCTGCTGAGGATGCGCTGGGGGAAGCCTTTCTCGCCGCCATGAAGCAGTGGCCCGCCGAAGGCATCCCAGCGAAACCGGAGGCCTGGCTGATCACCACGGCGCGACGACGCCTCGTGGACTCGCAGCGACGCGGCGAAACCCGCAGCCGCCTGGAAGGGCAGCTTCTGGTCGCGCTCGAGGATGCCCAAGAACTCGCGGACTCCGAAGCGGATTTCCCCGATGAGCGGCTGCGCTTGCTTTTCGTCTGCACGCATCCTGCGATCGATCCTTCGGCCCGGGCTCCGCTGAGCCTGCAATCCGTCCTCGGTCTCGATGCCGCCCGCATCGCCTCGGCGTTCCTGGTTTCACCCGCCGCCATGAGCCAGCGGCTGGTCCGGGCCAAGTCGAAGATCCGGGCAGCAGGCATCCCCTTTCATGTGCCCGGACCTGAGGAATGGCCGGAGCGCCTCGAGTTCGTGATGGATGCCATCTATGTGGCGTTCAACTCGGGCTGGGAAACGATGCTTGATCCCGACTCGCCGGACGACGGGCTGGCCGAGGAGGCGGTCTGGCTCGGCCGTCTGCTGGTCCGACTCGCGCCCGACGAGCCTGAGCCGCTGGGCCTGCTGGCGCTGATGCTTCACTGCCACGCCAGACGGCAGGCAAGGCGCGGGAAAGATGGCGGCTTCATCCCACTGTTGAGGCAGGAAACCAGACTCTGGTCGAAGCCCATGATGAACGAGGCCGACGAACTGATCCGCCAGGCCGCGACCCGACGAACGCCAGGGCGATTCCAACTTGAGGCTGCCATCCAATCGGTCCATGCCGCGCGGGCGGTCACCGGGCTCATCGACTGGCCGATGATCGTCAGATTTTACGAAACCCTCATGACCCTGACTCCGGCCATCGGCGCTCGCATCGGCCATGCCCTTTCCCGCTCGGAAATCCACGGAGCGGAGGAGGGTCTTCGCTGCCTGGACTCGGTGAAAGGCTCGCTCATTTCCGAGCATCAGCCCTACTGGGTCGCGATGGCCCATCTGTTGAAGTCGGCGGGGCGACTGGAAGAGTCCAGCGAGGCCTATCGGAAAGCCATCGGACTCACGGAGAATCCCGCCGTCCGAGCTTTCCTGATCTCGGAAAACTCCTGAGTCAGGCCTCAATCGCGGATGCCCATGTCCTTTCGCATCGCGGCGACCATCTTCACGTGGCGCAGATCGTTCTCCTTGCTAGACTCGTTGTCGAAATTCAACCCATAGGGCCAGAAGTGCTGGCGATCGCAATGCAGCACCGCCTTCGGTCCATCGAACTCCTGAAGCTGGGCGAGCGCGTTTTTTCCAGTCCAAAGGCCGTCCTTGATGTTCGCCTGCCAATTCGGATGGGTGCCGACGCCGAGGGTATGTCCGAGTTCGTGAAGGGCGACCCGACGGCTGATCGAGCCGCCGAAATTCATCCAGCCATCGTAGTTGGCATCTGCGGTGGGAGTGCCCGGGCTGTTGTTTGCGGTGACGGCCTTCTTGAGTCGGGCATGCTGGTTGTAGAAGGCCACGGCGGCATCCATCGCCTCGACGATCCGCTTGCGACGATCCTCGGGCCACTTCTCGGATCCGCCGGAAAGCTTGTAGGTGATGCTGCCCTTCACATCCTTGTCAGAGGTTTCAGAGGGCGGCGCAGCGGCGATTTTTTCCTGCACGAACTTCCGGTCCGCTTCGGAAAGTTTCGCCATCGGGATGGTGACCTCGACCCCGTCCGAGCGACGCAGCGTGACACGATCATCCTTCGAGTTCAGGTAAACGCCCCGGATCGAGCGCCCATCGGTCGAGGTCCAGTCGCGCGACTGCGCGGCCAGCGACAAACAAAGCATCAGCCAAAGGCCGAGTGAGCGTGTGAAGGAGTTCATGGGTTTGGATGGAGCGAAAGTAGATGAGCCAGGTGACCGATCCAATACCCATTCCGGGGGAGACGAGTCGCACCATCCGGACTGACGGTAGAAAAAGTTTGACCACGAGTCAAAATTTCTCAAGCTTCTTACCCATCGCCACCAAGTCTCCAACTTCCGACCGCAAGGAACGCGAACGCAAGATCCGCGAGGAACTGATCCTCACCCATGCGAGGCGACTGCTGCTGCGCGATGGCTATCAGGGCTTGAGCCTGGACGAGTTGGCGAGGTCGATCGAGTATTCCAAGGGGACGATTTACCTGCATTTCCAGTCGAAGGAGGATCTGACGCTGGCGGTGGCGACGGCCGCGCTGAAGGAGCGGGCGGATCTTTTTGAGCGCGCCTCAAAGTTCCAGGGACTGTCCCGCGAGAGGGCACGGGCCATTGGATTTGCCTGCTGTCATTTCATGGTGATGCATCCGGAGTACTTCAACATCGAGCTGATGCTGAAGTCCCAATCCTTCTGGGAAAAGGCTTCGGCCCAGCAGCAGAACGCGCACTCGATGCAGGCGGGTCGAACCTTCCGCTCCATGCATCAGGTCGTCATCGCGGGCATGGAGGCCGGTGACGTCCCCCGAGACCGGATGTCCCCCGAGCACATCGCGGTGGCCATGGCCTCCGTCACCATCGGCAGCCACATCATGTCCCAGGTGCCGGACATGTGCCTGCTGGCCGGCATTGACGATCCGATTCTCGTCGTGCGGCAGAATCAGGATCTCTTGCTCGATGGACTGGGATGGAAGCCCCTGCTCGGCGACTACGACTACCGCGCCACCGATCTGCGGATTCGCGATGAGATTTTCCCGGAGGCCTCGTGGCTGAAGGATTCCTAACAGCTCCCCTTTTTTGCAGCCTCAATGACTTCCGGTCAACTTTTGAACCATCTACACAAATGAACTTCGTCGCCTTCCGAATGCTGATTGGGGATCGGGCCAAGTACCTGGGCCTGATCTTCGCCGTGGCGTTCTCGACCTTCCTGCTTGAGAACCAGACCTCGATCTTCGCCAACCTGATGAAGCGCACCGGCAACCAGATCGGCGACGTGACGGACGCGGACATCTGGGTGATGGATCCACAGACCCGCTACTTCGATGAAACCAAGGCGCTGAAGGACACCGACCTGCCGAGGGTGAGAGGCGTGGAGGGGGTCGACTACGCGGTGAGGCTTTTCAAAAGCAATCCGGTGGCGCGCACGGAGTCGGGCACGTTTGCAGCCTGCTCGGTGATCGGAATCGATGAGGCCACACTTGCCGGAGCCCCCCGACGGATGGTGCTCGGCGACTGGCACGACCTCTACAAGCCCAACAGCATCATCATCGACAAGGCGGGCTACCTGATGCTCTTCCCGGACCAGCCTTTGGAACTGGGTCGCGTTCTGGAGCTCAACGATCATCGTGTGACGCTGGTCGGAATTTCCGATGCGATGCCTGCCTTTGTCTCATTTCCAATCGTCCACGCCCGCTACTCGGAAGCCCTCGCGTTTCAGGGCCGGCAGCGACAGCAACTTTCCTTCGTGCTGGTCAGGGCAAAACCCGGCATCGATCACGACACGCTCGCCGCAAGGATCACTTCCGAGACAGGATTGAAGGCGCTGACGACCGACCAGTTCCGAGCGGCGTCGATGCGCTACTACCTCGCCAACACCGGCATCCCGGTGAACTTCGGAATCACCATCGCGGTCGCGACCATCGTCGGGCTCGTCGTGTCCGGGCAAACCTTCTACCTGTTCACCGTCGAAAACCTCCGGCAGTTCGGCGCACTCAAGGCGATCGGCGTGACGAATCTCCGCCTGCTCGCGATGATCCTGCTCCAGGCCGCCGTGGTGTGGTTCGTCGGCACTTCATTCGGCACCGCGCTGACGGCCACGTTCTTCAACATCACGCTTCAAAAGGTGGCCACCCGCCACATGGTGCTGCTCTGGGAAAGCGCCGCCGGAGTCGCGGTGTTCATGCTCATCGTCGTCCTCATCTCCAGTGCTGCCGGGCTCCGCAAGGTCTGGAAACTCGAACCCGCCGAGGTGTTTCGCTAATAGCGAACGTTCGTTCTCTTTTTCGATTGACGGCCGATTTTACATAGCGAACGTTCGCTCTCGTTCAATCCAATCCGCCCAATGCCCAAACAAGCACCAGAACGCCACGAAGCCCGAAAGGCCGAGATCCTCACCGCCTGCCTCGGCTGCTTTTCCAGGAAGGGCTTTCACCGGACCTCGATGCGAGACCTTTGCGAGACGCTGTCGATGAGTCCGGGAGCCCTTTACCGGTACTTTGATTCTAAAGAGGCCATCATCCTCGCCATGATCGACCGCGACCGTGCGCAGTGGGAGGTCGCCTTTTCGAACATTCCGGCCAACACCCCGCTGCAAGAGGTGCTCGAGGGACTGACCGACATCGCCGAGCAGGGCTGCGCCCGAGTTGAGGACATCGCCATCTTCTGGCAGGTCATGGCGGAGGCCACCGTCAATCCCGAGATCGCCGCCGTGCTGAAGCGTCACTACGGACTCTTCACTGATCGGCTCGAACTGGTCATCCGTCGGGCGCAGGAGCGGGGCGAGATCAGCACCGACCTCCCCCCCCGTGATGCGGCCGTGTTTGTGATCTCCTGCTTCGATGGACTGCTGGCCCGATTCTCGTTCGATCCCTCCACCGACTGGCGCACTCTCGCGCGGCGCTTCCAAAGCTGGATCCACCTCGCCTTTTCCTCACTGCCGATGGCACCTGCGGCCAAGCCTTCAACCGGAGGGAAACGCAAATGATCCCGATCGCGATCAGCATGCTCCGGCACGACGGCCCGAAGTTCATGGCCCTGGTTCTCGCCGTGGCGCTCGCAGCCTTCCTGACCCAGAACCAGGCCTCGATCCTCTCCGCCTTTCTCGGCATGACCGGCTCGCAGATCCGCGATGTTCGCGAGGCCAACCTCTGGGTGATGGAGCCGGACACCGAGTGTTTCGACCAGGCGAAGCCCCTCAAGCAAACCGCCGTGCAGACGATCCGTGGATTCAGTGGGATCGAATGGGCCGTTCCTGTGGTGAAGGTCGATACCAACGCCCGCACGGAAGCTGGAAAGCTCAGCACCGTCACCCTGCTGGGAGTTCCAGAAGACAGCCGGGTCGGCGAACCACGCATGAAGTTGGGGGATGCCTCCGCCATCTATCGACGTGACGGAGCCGTGATCGATCCCGGTGGCTTCTCGCTTCTTTTCCCAGGCCAGACCTTCAAGTCCGGCATGAAGGTCAGGATTCACGACGAGTGGCTCACCCTTCACGGCATCAGCGATGCGGCTCCTCCCTTCACGGGGTTTCCGGTGATGCACGTCTCCCAGACAACCGCCATGCGCCTCAACCGGGCGGAAGCGCGCGCCACCACCTTCGTCGTCGGTCGCATGCTCCCGAACGCGGATCAGCAGGCCATCACGGCGGCGATCCGCAGGGAAACCGGCTGGAAGGCCATGACGCGGACTGAGTTTGAAAACGCGAGCTACGATTACTACGCGGCCCAGGGAGTTCCGAACCTCTTCTACATCACCATCGCCATCGGTTTCGTGGTCGGCATCGCGTTCACCGGACAGACCTTCCTGATGTTCGTGAAGGAAAACGCGCGGGCCTTCACCACCCTCAAGGTCCTCGGAGTCACCCACGGCCAGCTCGGCCGGATGATGGCGGCCCAGGCCGGGCTAGTCGTGTTCATGGGCCTCGGCATCGGCACCGCCCTTGCGGTTGGCGTGACCGAAGCCGCGAAGCTCATGCCCTTCCTCCGCGCCCTCTACATCCCATGGGAGGTCGCGCTGGCCTGCGGTGGCGTGATTGCCGCAGTGACCTTCCTGGCCGCCGGCTTCGCCTTCAACAAGGTCCTGAAACTCCAACCCGCAGACGTGTTCCGCTCATGAATGCTGAAACTACGACGAACGCCGTACATTGCTCCGCCATCCGCAAGTCCTTCGGCAGCGGCGAAACCCGCACCGAGGTGCTCCGCGGCATCGACTTCACCGCCTCCCGAGGCGAAATGACCTTCCTTGTGGGTCCTTCAGGCTGTGGGAAAACGACGCTCATCTCCATCATCGCAGGACTGCTCACCGCCGACGAAGGGCACGTTTCGCTGTTCGGTGAGGACCTATCCGCCCTCTCGCCGCGCGAGCAGATCCTCTTCCGCCGACGCAACCTCGGCTTTGTCTTCCAGCAATACAATCTGCTGCCTTCCCTCACCGCCGCCGAGAATGCCGCCGTGCCCCTGCTTGCGGCTGGCATGAACCGGAAGACAGCCGTTGCGAGGGCCTCCGAAATGCTCGACCAACTCGGACTCGGGCACCGCGTCTCCGCCATGCCAAGGGTGCTTTCCGGTGGCCAGCAACAGCGCGTCGCCCTCGCCCGCGCACTCGTTCACGAGCCCCGACTCATCGTCTGCGACGAACCCACTGCCGCCCTCGATCACAAGAGTGGCGAATCGGTCATGAACCTCCTCGCCACCTCCGCCGTCCACCCGGATCGCGCCGTACTCGTCGTCACCCACGACAACCGTGTTTTCCACTTCGCCCACCAGATCGCCCACATGGACGACGGCGTGATCACCCATGTCGAACAACAAGCCCTCAACTCCAGACTCCAATCCTCCCCGTCATGAAAATCAAAGGACTCATCCTGCCCCTCGTTGCCGCAGGCTGTCTCGTCTATGCGGTCGTCTCGATCGCCCAGACACAGCCAACGCGGGAACTGACCCATCCCCCGTCGTCGCCACCACGCTCGACGTTTGAAAACACCGTTGCCGCCGTCGGACTGGTGGAACCGAGCTCGGAAGCCATCACGATCGGAAGCCATCTCCCAGGGATCGTCGATTCGGTCCTCGTGAAGGCCGGCGATCCCGCACTGAAAGGCACCCCTCTCTTCACTCTCGATGTCCGGGCGCTCAAGGCCCAACGCAGCGTCGCCGCCGCCCAGGTATCGCAGGCCACCGCCCAGGTGTCGGTCGCTCGCGAATCGCTCACCCAGGCCCGTCGGCGACTCGACTCGGCAAACGCCCTCAATGATCCGCGTGCCATCGCCACCGAGGAACGCGCCGACCGTGCCTCGGAAGTGTCGAAACTCGAAGCCTCACTCGCATCCGCCGAAGCAAGCGTCGAGCTCGCCAAAGCCGAACTCGGTGCCGTCGAAACGGACCTCGAACGCGCAACGGTCACCTCACCCATCGACGGACGCGTCCTGCAGGTCCGTCTTCGCGCCGGAGAATTCATCGACGGTGGAGCCGATTCACGGTTGATCCTCGGGCGCACCGATCCACTTCATGTCCGGGCGGATGTGGATGAGTTTGAGATTCCTCGACTGAAGCCCGGCAGCCGCGCCACCGCCAGCCCACGCGGAAAGGCAGCAGTCCACATCGACCTTGAGTTCGTCCGCTTCGAGCCCCTCGTCATCCCGAAGCGCTCACTCACCGGTGATTCGACCGAACGCGTCGATACCCGGGTTCTCCAGGCCATCTACCGCATCGTCCCGGCAGATGCCCCGGTCTTCATCGGCCAACAAATGGATATCTTCATCGAAGCCTCGCCCCGCCAGAGTGAATCATGAAACCACACATCTCTTTCTTCATCCTCGCCGCTGTCAGCGGCCTCAGCAGCTGCCGGGTGGGCCCGGATTTCCTCAGTCCGACCGGTTCCGGCGGCACACGTTGGAAACAACAGGTCTCCATCTCCGCCAGCCATCTTCCGGACGCGTGGTGGCGGCTTTTCGAGGATGCTGAACTGAACCGCCTCGTCGAACGCGCGATCTCGGCCAACAACGACATCGCCGCAGCAAAAGCGCGACTCGACACCGCCCGTTCCCTCGTGGGCACGGACCGCGCCCGTCTCTTTCCACAACTCGACGTCAACAGCCGAACCTCCACTTCCCGAATCTCAACCGCCACCAACCTGGCCGGAATCCAGCAGGAATCGCAGTTGTATCGTGCGACATTTGATCTCTCCTATGATCTCGATCTCTGGGGACGGAATCGACGCAGGCTGGAGGCCTCCCAGGCCGAAGCCCAGGTCAGCGCGAACCTGCTTGATGCCCAGCGACTCGGCATCGCCGCCGAAACCGCGCGCCAGTACTTCGTGCTGCGTGGACTGGATGCCCAGGAACGGGTCCTCAACGAAACCCTCGAAACCCGACGCCAGTCGTTGGAGCTTGAGAAGTCCCGCACCACCGCAGGGTTGACCGATGGCCAGGCCTCATCACGCGCGAGGACCGAATTCGAGCTTGCCCGCAATGACCTTGCCAACATCCAACGCCAACGCGGCTCTGCGGAACACGCGCTTGCCGTGCTCTGTGGGTCGCGTCCGTCCGACTTCAGGCTTTCATCCGCCTCCTCCGACCGCCTTGGCAAGCTGCCGGAAATCCGCGCCGGCCTTCCTGCCGAAGTGATCGCCCGCCGCCCGGACATGCGGGCAGCCGAGCAGCGCCTACGGGCGGCCAATGCCCGCATCGGAGCTGCCCAGGCTGAGTTCTACCCGAACATCAGTCTCACCGGCTCGGGCGGGCTCGAATCCCTGACCGGCGGATCATTTCTGGACTGGGAAAGCCGCGTGCTTTCGCTCGGCGCGAACCTCACGGCCCCGCTTCTCGACGGAGGGGCGAGGAAATCGAACTACGATGCTTCCCGTAGCCAATATGAGGAGTCGATGGCTTCCTATCGCCAATCGCTCCTCATCGCGCTCCGCGAGGTCGAGGATGCGCTCGTCGATCTCCAGGGACTTGCCCGTTCGCGGGAGGCACTTGAGGGAGCTCTCGCCAGTTCCGAGGACACCCGCAAGCTTTCCAGGGAGCGCTATGAAAAGGGCCTTTCCAGTTATCTGGAAGTCGTGGATGCCGACCGAAGTGTCCTCAGCACCCGTCTCGCCCTCGCCCAGGTCGATGCCCAGCAGCGTGTCTCTTGCACCGCCCTCGCCAGGGCTCTGGGCGGCGGATGGAACGGAAAATAGAAAAGAAGCTCCTAATAAAACATCAGGCTGGGGCGTCCATGGGTTCGGAACCCAATCCAACATGAACGCAACCCAAGACCCACAGGAACATCCTGAATTCACCTCCCAACCGATCCAGCGCCGCAATGTCGGCTTCTGGGCGAACCTCGGCGGCGGCTCGCTGACGATCGCCATCCTCG